>JAODAU010000083.1 GCA_025463615.1 Microbacteriaceae bacterium
GAGGCGATCCAGGAGTTCCGCATCGCCGAGGATTCCGAGGGCCGCGTGATCGGCTGCGGCGCCCTGCACGTGATGTGGGAGGACCTCGCCGAGGTGCGCACCCTCGCCGTCGTGCCCGAGTGGCTGCACCACGGCGTCGGCCACGCGCTGCTCGAAGCGCTCGAAGATCGCGCCCGCGCGCTCGGGCTCAGCCGGCTGTTCTGCCTCACGTTCGAGGTGGGGTTCTTCTCGCGGCACGGCTTCGAGGTGATGACCGAGGAGGCATACGAGCCGAGCGTGTACGCGGAACTGGCCCGATCCACCGACGAAGGCATGGCCGAGTTTCTGGATCTTGCCCGCGTAAAGCCAAACACCCTCGGAAATACGCGGATGCTCAAGCGCCTCTAGTTACTCTGGGCACATGTCGACGATCCGCACCCCTGTCGGCCCCCAGTCGCCCAAGGTGTACTGGCGCCGCAGGCTGCTCGTCGCGCTCGGCGCGGTGGCGGTGATCGTGATCATTATCCTGATCATCGTGCGGCCCGGATCGGGCGCGACGCCCGCCGCCAGCACGACCACGCCGGCCGCCACGGCATCCGCTCCCGCCGACCCGAGTGCCGCCTGCGCGGCCGGGGTGATCGTGGTGACTGCGGTCACCGACAAGACCACCTACGCCGCCGGCCAGATGCCGCAGATCAGCATGAAGATCCAGAACAACGGCGCCAAGACGTGCACCGTGAACGCCGGGTCGACGCAGCAGGACCTGGTGATCACCAGCGGCTCGGAGAAGATCTGGGATTCGAAGGACTGCCAGACCGGCGCGGTCGACTTCGCCCAGGTGCTGAAGGCGGGCCAGACGGTGACGACCACCGCCATCCCGTGGAACCGGGTGCGGTCGTCGAAGACCACGTGCACGGCGACCAACGCGCCGCAGGTCACCGCGGGCGGCGCGAGCTACCACCTCGGCGTGAGCCTCGGCGACGTGAAGTCGAAGGAAACGGTTCAGTTCATCCTGAACTGAAGTTCAGCCTGAACTGATTCGGGCGCCGTCGCTCAGAACGCGGGCACGTCGGGCTGCTCGGGCTGGGCGCTCGCGAAGGCCTTGCGCATCGCCTCGCGCAGGTGCGCCAGCTCGCTGTCGATCACGTTCGTGTAGCCGAGCCGCGACGCCTCGGCCTGTCGCTGCTTGGCCTGCGACACGGGGCGGATCTCGCCGGCGAGGCTGATCTCGCCGATCGCCGCGAGGCTGTGCGGGAAGGCCTTGTCGCTGAACGCGCTCGCGATGGCCAGCGCGATGGCGAGGTCGGCGCCGGGCTCGGTGAGGCGGATGCCGCCCACGGTCGACACGTACACGTCGTATTCGCTCAGCTTCATGCCGGCCCTGCGCTCGAGCACCGCGAGCAGCATCGCGACCCGCGAGGAGTCCACGCCGTTGGTCACGCGCCGCGGGTTCGGCGCGGAGGTCTTGACGATCAGCGCCTGCACCTCCACCGGCAGCGCGCGCCGGCCCTCGACCGCCAGCGTGACGCAGGTGCCCGAGACGGCGACCTTGCCGCGGGAGAGGAACAGCCCGCTCGGGTCGGCGACCTCGGCGATGCCGTCGCCGGTCATCTCGAAGCAGCCCACCTCGTCCGTGGGCCCGAAGCGGTTCTTCTGCGCGCGGATGAACCGCAGGCTCGTCTGTCGGTCGCCCTCGAACTGGCACACCACGTCGACCAGGTGCTCGAGCAGCCGCGGGCCGGCGATCGAGCCGTCCTTGGTGACGTGCCCGACCAGCAGCACGGGCAGGTTGCGATCCTTGGAGACCCGGATGAGCGTGGACGCCACCTCGCGCACCTGCGACGGCCCGCCCGCGAGCCCCTCGCTCAGCGAGCTCGAGACGGTCTGCACCGAGTCGACGATGAGCAGCTGCGGCTCGACCTGGTCGATGTGGCCGAGGATGGTGGCGAGGTCGGTCTCCGCGGCCAGAAACAGCTCCTCATGGAGCGCGCCCGTGCGCTGGGCGCGCAGCCGCACCTGGCTCGCGGATTCCTCGGCCGTGACGTACAGCACACGAACCCCCGTCGCCGCGGCGCGCGAGGCCACCTCGAGCAGCAGCGTCGACTTGCCGACGCCCGGCTCGCCGCTGAGCAGGATCGTGGCGCCGGGAACGATGCCGCCGCCGAGCACCCGGTCGAACTCCGCGATGCCGCTCGGCCAGTGCGCGCTCGACTCGGCCTCCACCATCGTGATGGGGCGGGCGGTGCGTGACTCCCGGACGGCGACGGGGCGGAGCGCGCGCGATGGTGCCTCCGTGACATCCACCACCGTGTTCCAGGCCTGGCATTCGGCGCAGCGCCCGGCCCACTTCGGGGTCGTCCAGCCGCACTCGGTGCAGCGGAAGGTGGACTGGATGCGGGCCATGCGGAAAGCCTAAGCGCAGCCCCCGTCCCTGCCGCTCAGCGCGTGGGGACTGTGGCCGGAAAGCGCCTGTCGAGGAGAGGAATGAACGCGGATGCCCAGACCCGGTAGCCGCGATCGTTCGGGTGGAAGAAGTCTGCCGCGACCTGGTTGAACGCGTAGAGCACGCCGCCCTGCCGCTTGGTGCGCAGGTAGAGCGGCGCCACCTCGAGCCCGTGCAGCGCGGCAAGCCGGTGCACGATCGCGTTGGCCTCCCGCACGTGCTTCTCGGCCCCGCCGAAGTAGAAGGAGGGCAGCTCGCTCACAATCGCGCCGGAGGGAAGCGCGTCGAAGATCACGGCGAGCTCGTTCTCGAACCGGGTGCGGTCGAAGTCGGCGATGTCGTTCGCACCGATCGCGACGGTCATGATGTCCGGGTGCAGCCCCTCCATGGCGGGCAGCTGTGCCGCGATCGCGTCGCGCAGCCGAGCTCCCGAGACACTGAGGTTGAGAACTCGCACGCTCTTTCCCGTGCGTTGGCGCAGGTGCGTGGCGATCATCCCCACGTAGCCGCGGCCGGGTCGGCTCGCGCCGACGCCCTGTGCGGCGGAATCGCCGACGGCCACATAGAGCAGTTCGCCCTCCCGGGCCGACTGCTCCTTCCACCAGCGCGCGTTGAGGTGCAACGTGTCACCGATGCGCTTGGCTCCCGCGGTCTGTCGGGTACGCACCAGCCGCCGCCCGACGACGACGCCCGACGCGACGACTGCCGCGCCGGCGGCGACGATTCCCGCGGTCTTCAGCATGTGCTCACCGGCTTTCTTCCCGAATCCACCTCGCCCAGCCAGGGGAGGAGGGACGGCACGGAAGCGTACGCCGCGAAGCCGTGGTTCACGCCGCGAAAGGTGTGGAAGTCGACATCAGTTCCGCTGGCGCAGAGCGCGGCCACGTAGGCCTTCGTGGCGCTGGGGATGACGAGCTTGTCGGCGAGCCCCTGCCCAACGTAGACCGGCACCGGCAGCTTGGTGGCCGCACTGTTTTCGGCGAGCATCGTCTGCCAGGGCTCGGTGGTCGC
>JAODAU010000158.1 GCA_025463615.1 Microbacteriaceae bacterium
AGCGCGGGCGAGCTGTAGCCGGCCACCTTGTTGAGGTTTCCCGTGCTGGTGAAGTAGCGACCGTACATGGTGTTCGGGTCGGGGCTTCCACCGTTCAGGGCGACGGCCGCGTCGAAGTCTCCGGCCACCCACCGGGCGATGTAGGCGTTCGAGTCGAGCACCTCGAGGTTGAGCGTGATGCCCACCTTCGCGAGCTGCGCCTTGAGCGCCTGGGCCTCGTCGACCGAGGTCGAGTACTCGCCGGTCGACACGATCGTGTTGATCGTCACGCCCGAGGACTTGCCCGCCTTGGCGAGGTAGGACTTCGCCTTGGCGGCATCCGGCTTCGGGCACGGCTGGTCGTTGGTGTTCGACTTGTAGGCCGGGGCGGTGATCGGCCCGGTGATCGAGCCGGCGCCGAGCGCGGCGGTGTCGAGCACGGCCTTGCGGTCGACGGCGCACTGGATGGCGAGGCGCACGTTGACGTCGCTCACGTCGGCCTTCGTGGCGTTCAGCTGCAGCACGTGGTACGAGAGCTGCGGGGTCGACGCGACGTTGAGGCCGGACGCCTTGGCGGTCTTGGCGACCACCGGGTCGTCGATCGAGGCGAGCTGCACGTTGCCGGCCTGCATGGCCGACACGATGGACTGCACGGCCGGGATGACGCGGAACTCCACCTTCGAGAGCGTCGGCTTCGCGCGCCAGTAGTCGGTGTTGTCCACGAGGGTCAGCGACTGGCTCGGCGTGCGGGCCTCGAACTTGTACGGGCCGGTGCCGTCCGGCGCCGTCGCGACGCTCGCCTCGGTGTCGGCCGCCGACAGGATCGACGTGTTGATGCTGGAAAGCCCGGCAAGAAGGCTGGCGTCGGGGCTGCTCAGCGTGAGCACCACGGTGTCGTCGCCGCTCGCCTCGACCTTGGAGACGTTGGCGAGCGCGGTGCGCGCGACCGCCGCCGTGGCCGGGTTCATGATCGTCGTCAGCGACTTCACGACGTCGGCCGAGGTGAACGCGGCACCGCTGTGGAACTTGACGCCGGTGCGGAGGTGCAGGGTGACCGTGAGGCCGTCGGACGAGACATCCCACGACTTGGCGAGCCCCGGCACCACGTTGAGGTTCTTGTCGAGCTCGGTGAGGGTGCCGTAGATCTGGGGCAGGACGTCGTAGACATCCTGGAACTGGGTGGCCTTCCACGGGTCGAGGGTCACCACGTCGGTGGTGATGCCGACCACGAGGCTCCCGCCCGACTTCGGTGTGCCCGACGGTGACGGCGACGCGGAGGTGCAGCCGACGACGGCGATGGCCAGTGCTGCGGCGATCGCTGTCGCTGACATCCACCGCGCGACAGGACTCTGTGCAGTGCGCATGTGTTTCCCTTTCATTCCTGGTGCAGGGCGACTCGAGCGGCAACGATCCTTCGACCGCCTCGTCGATTGGATTTCACTGTAGGGCACAAAGTTACCTCTTTTGTTTCAAATGCGTAACTTAAATTCCCCGACTGCGCGCTTTCGGCCCGCGAACTGAATAGAGTTCCAGTCAGCGACGAAAGGGGCGCGAGTGGCGGAGCGGCCGGACTCGAGGATGCTGCTGGTGCGCATCCGCGCGGCCATCCCCGCCCTGCGGCCCTCCGAGGCGCGCATCGCCCGCCTCCTGCTCGCCGACCCGGCCGGCACCGCCGGCCTCTCCATCGCCCAGGTCGCCGAGCTCGCCGACACCTCCACCACCTCGGTCATCCGTTTCTGCAAGCGGATCGGGTACGACAGCTACCGCGACCTGCGCATCGACCTCACCCGCGAGGCAACCCGCGAGTCGATCGGCGCCGACGCCCAGCTCGTCGACACGAAGGACATCGACCGCGACGACAGCCTCGACGACGTCGTCGCCAAGATCGCCCTCAACGAGACCCTCTCGATCGCCGACACCGCCCAGAACCTCGACCTTGCGTCGCTGGCGAAGGCCGTCGAGACCGTGCTGGGCGCGCGTCGCATCGACGTCTTCGGGGTCGGCGCCAGCTCGGTGGTGCGCCTCGACCTGCAGCAGAAGCTCACCCGGATCGGGCTCACCACGCTCGGCTGGGACGACGCCCACTCCGCGTGGACCTCCGCGAGCGTGCTCGACGCGGACTGCGTCGCCATCGCGATCACGCACAGCGGCGCCACCTCCGACACGCTCACCTACGTCAAGCTCGCGGCCAAGGCGGGCGCGACGACCATCGTGATCACCAACTTCGAGCAGTCGCCGGTCGCCCAGGCCGCCGACATCGTGCTCACCACGGCGGCGCGCGAGAACAGCTTCCGCTCCGGCGCGCTCGGCTCCCGCATCGCCCAGCTCATGGTGGTCGACTGCCTCTTCACCGGCGTCGCGCAGGCGTCGTACGACCGCTCGATGACCGCCCTCGGCCACACCTACGCCGCGATCGTGGAGAACTCGCCCCGCTGACCGTTCAGCTCTGCCCCGAGTGGGCGAATTTTGTCGTCCAGAAGGCCCGCCGACGACAAATATCGCCCACTCGGGGGTGGTTCAGAAGGTGAGGGCGGGGACGCGCTGCCAGGTCGGCTTGTTGTCGTAGGCGTGGCGGTAGTAGTCGGCGAGGCGCAGCTGCGCGGCGGCCGCCGCATCCACGACCACGGTCGCGTGCGGGTGGTGCTGCAGGATCGAGCCCGGCCACATGCTCGACACCGGGCCCTCGACCATGGCGGCCACGGCATCCGCCTTGGCCGCGCCCTGGGCCACGAGCACCACGTGCCGCGCCTGCATGATCGTGCCGAGGCCCTGCGTGAGGCAGTGGGTGGGCACCTCATCCACGCTGTCGAAGAAGCGGGCGTTGTCGGCCACGGTGCGCGGGGCGAGCGTCTTGATGCGGGTGCGCGAGGCGAACGACGAGGTGGGCTCGTTGAAGCCGATGTGGCCGTTCGCCCCGATGCCGAGGATCTGCAGGTCGATTCCACCCGCGGCCGCGATGTCGGCCTCGTAGGCCACGCAGGCGGCGGGGATGTCGGCGGCCCGGCCATCCGGAACCTGCACCAGCTCCGGCCGCATGCCGAGCGGCTCCACCACCTCGGTGCGGATCACGTGCGCGTAGGACTGCGGGTGCTCGGCGGGGATGCCCACGTACTCATCGAGCGCAAAGCCGCGCACCCGCGAGAAGTCGAGCGCGCCGGCGGCGACCCCGCGCGCGAGCTCCGCGTAGATGCCGAGCGGCGAGGATCCGGTGGCGAGGCCGAGCACGGCGTCCGGCGCGGCGGCGACCAGGGCGGCGATCTGCGCGGCGGCGGTCGCGCCCACCTCGGCGGGCGTGGGCAGGATGATGATTTCCATGGCAGTCCTACGGTAGCGGGCTAGAGCGCGGGCGTGCGGTCGTCGCTCATGCCGACCAGCGCGGCGCCGATCGCGGCGACCGGCACCCCCGAGGCGACGAGCTCGACCCGGCTCGACAGCTCGAGCGAGGCGATGAACGGCGACACCGCGGTCCACCGGTCGAACGCGCCGCGGATGCCGGCCAGCAGCGGTTCGCCGAGGGAACTGATGCCTCCGCCGATCACGACCACATCCACGTCGACAGTGAGGACGAGCACGCGAACGGCGGAGGCAACATTATCGAGGAGGCGCTCTCGCACCTCGATCGCGAGGGCGTCGCCGGCGGCGGCGGCCTCGAAGAGTGACTGCACGGGGTAGGGGTGGTCGGTGGGCCACTGGCGCGCCACGGCCGAGCCCGACGCCACCATCTCGAGGCAGCCGCGCTGCCCGCAGCTGCACAGCGCGCCGTTCGGGTCGACCGGGATGTGCCCGATCTCCCCTGCGGTGCCGCGCGAGCCGCGCCATAGCTGGCCGTTGAGCACGAGCCCGGCGGCGAGCCCGGTGCCGAGGTTGAGGTACGCCATCGAGTGGCTGTCGGGGCGCCCGAGCAGGTGGAACGCGCCCACGGCCGCGGCGTTCACGTCGTTCTCGACGCGCACCGGCCGACCGAGTCGGGCAGAGAGCTCGCCGCCCAGGTCGAGCCCGTCGAGCCCGAGGTTCACCGCGTGCGACACCCGACCCGTGGTGGAGTCGACGGCCCCGGGGATGCCGACGCCGATCGACTCGAACGTGCCCGGGTCGACGCCGGCGAGGGCGGCCAGCCGGGTCGCGGCCTCGACGGTCGACTCGAGCACGGCCTCGGCGCCGAAGCCGGTGGGCAGGCGCAGCTCGCGCACGACGACGCCGTCCGCGTCGATCGCCACGGCATCCGTCTTGGTGCCGCCTATGTCCAGGCCGACCCTCACTTCGATACCACTTCCCGATCCGTGTAGTGCAGCGCCGCGAGCAGCGCCTGAGCAGTGTGGCGCGAGGCGCCGAACGTCGCGATGTCGGCGTACCGACGGTCGGCGGAGGGCCAGCCGACATCCACGACGACGGTCGACGGATGCTGCGCCCGAACCCCATCGACGAGGCTGCGCACCCACGCGTGCCGGTGGTTGTCCCGTCCCACGAATATCGGACGCAGGCCCGGCGTCACCTCGACCCGGTCGCCCTCGCGCAGGAGTGTGAACTCCGCCCCCGTCGCGGCGAGCCCCCACGGGGCGTCGCCGACGGCGATGTTCGCCGCGGTGTCGAGCTGGAAGAGCTGCACGGGCCCGTCGGGCTCGAAGACCCCGTCGAAGGCGGACGCGGTGCGCGCAGCGTCGAAGTCGAGGTCATATTCCGCTACGGGAATGGTTTCGTCGGCGGCGAGCAACGACACCCGGGCGATCGCCGTCGCCAGCCGCTCCTCGGTCACCGCGCCGGTCTCGAGGGCGGCGTCGATCGCGGCGGCGATCTCGGTGAGCTGCTCGTCGGTGTTCTCGGTGCCGATGCAGAGCAGGTCGCAGCCGGCGGCGAGGGCGCGCACCGCGGCATCCGGGATCCCGGTGAGGCCGCTGGCGCCCTTCATGTCGAGGGCGTCGGAGACGATCGCGCCGGCGAAGCCGAGCTCGCCGCGCAGCAGCCCCTCCAGGATGCGGGTCGAGAACGTGGCGGGCACGTCATCCAGCTGCGGCAGCAGGATGTGGGACGTCATGATCGACCGCGCGCCGGCGGCGATCGCGGCGGCGAAGGGCAGCAGCTCGCGCTCGCGCAGCGTGCCGAGGGGCAGGTCGACGATGGGCAGCGCGAGGTGCGAGTCCTGCGCGGTGTCGCCGTGGCCGGGGAAGTGTTTGGCGCAGGCCGCGACGCCGGTCGACTGCAGGCCGCGCACCCAGGCGGCGCTGTGGCGGGCGACGAGCTCCGGCGAGGAGCCGAAGCTGCGCACGCCGATCACCGGGTTCGCGTCGTTGGAGTTGATGTCGACATCCGGGGCGAAGTCGAGGGTGCAGCCCGCGCGGCGCAGCTCCCAGCCGACCGTGCGCGCCACGTGCTCGGTATATGCCTCGTCGTCCATACGTCCGAGGAGGGCGTTGCCGGGGAACGGCGAACCCACCGACTGGTACAGGCGAGTGACGTCGCCGCCCTCCTCGTCGATGGCGATCACGGCGGAGGGGTTGGCGGCGCGGATAGACGCGGTGAGTCCGCGCAACTGCTCGGGCGACTCGATGTTGGTGGCGAAGAGGCAGACCCCGGCGAGCCCGTCGCGCAGGCGCGCGGCAAGCCACGCGGGCAGCACGGGCCCGGCGAACCCCGGCAGCAGAACCGCCAATGCCCCGGTCCCTGAGGCTCTCGAAGGGGTCACCCCTTCACCGCCCCGCTCACGAGCCCGCTCGTCATGCGGCCCTGCACGAACAGGAAGAAGATGATCACGGGCAGGGCCACGAGGGTCGACGCCGCCATGACCTGCCCCCAGTCGGTGGCGTGGCTCGCCGAGGCCTGGATGAACCCGCGCAGCCACAGCGGCAGCGTCTGCGATGACGTGTCCTGCAGCACCACCAGCGCCACCGTGAACTCGTTCCACGCCTGCAGGAACGCGTACACCCCGGAGGCGACGAGCCCCGGCGCGAGCAGCGGGAACGTGATCCGCAGGAACGCCTGCGTGCGGCTGAGCCCGTCGACCATGGCGGCCTCCTCGAGCTCCGCCGGGATCCCCGCGACGAAGCCGCGCAGCATCCAGATGGTGAACGGCACGACGGCGGCGATGTAGATGATGCTCACGCCGAGCACGGTGTTGAGCAGGTTGATCGACGCCATCAGCTTGTACTGGGCGATGAACAGGCCCTCGGCCGGCAGCATCTGGATGAACAGGATGGCCAGCACGAACGCCTTGCGCCCGCGGAAGCGGAAGCGGCTGATCGCGAGCGCCGCGAGGAAGGCGAACAGCAGGCAGCACGCCACCACGATGAACGCGACGACCACGCTCATGCCGAGCGCCGGGAAGAACGTGCCGCCCTGGAACACCGCGGCGAAGTTGTCGAACGACCCGCCGAACGGCACGAAGGTGGGCGTCGACGACTCCAGCACCACGTTCGGCAGCAGCGAGGAGTTGACCATCCAGTAGACGGGGAAGACCCAGACCAGCGCGACGACGACGCCGAGGATGCCGAACAGCACCGCCGACGGACGCACCGGGCGACGGCGTGCAGAGCGGGTCGGGGTGCCCGACATCGCGCGTGACATGAGGGTGCTCACGACTCATCTTCTTTCAGCATTGACCGCACGTAGAACGAGCTGATCAGGATGGTGAGCAGCAGCACGAAGATCGACACGGCCGAGGCGGTCCCGAAGTCGCTCTTGCCCGTGCCGAGCTGGTAGATGTAGGTGCCGAGCAGGTTGGTCTCGCTGGCGATCGAGCCGGCATCCTGCAGCAGCTTGATCTGGGTGAAGACGCGCAGGTCCCAGATCACCTGCAGCAGCAGCACGATCGAGATCACCGGGCGGATGATCGGAACGATGATGCCCCAGAAGCGCTGGGTGGGCGTCGCGCCGTCCATCTGGGCGGCCTCGAGCACCTCGCCCGAGACCTGCGTGAGCGCGGCGTAGAGCGAGAAGGCCACGAACGGCACGCTCATCCAGACCACGATGATGAGGGCCACGAAGTAGAAGCTGATCGGATTCTGCAGCCAGTTGTGCTGCTCGAACGGCAGGCCGATCGCCGACAGCACCTTGTTGATCACGCCGCTTCGCCAGTCGAACAGCCAGTTCCAGACGGTCATCGCCGCGACGTCGGGCATCGCCCAGGCCAGCAGCAGCGCGATCTGGATCATCACGCGGATGACGGTGTGCACCACCTTCATCAGCAGGGCCATCAGCACGCCGATGGCCATCGTGGCCGCCGCGGCCGCTGCGCAGAAGAGCAGGGAGCGACCGATCACTGTCCACATGTAGGGGTCGGTCGCGAGGGCGATGTAGTTGCCGAGGCCGACGAACTCGGCCGGCTGGCCGAACTGCTGGGCGAGGCCGAACTTCTGCGTCGAGGTGACGATCTGCCAGACGAGGGGGTAGCCCATCGCGAGCACGATGATCACGACGGCGGGGATGAGGAGGAGGTACGGGGTGGAGACGAAGCGACGGCGGCGGGTGACGGGCACGGGCGGCGGCACCGCGGCATCCACCTTCTCGGTCAGCGGGGCGAACGTTGTCATGGGTCTCCTCCTCTCGGGTGAACCTCAGGTCAAGGATGGTGCGCGGGGCGGCCGCTGGGGGGCCGCCCCGCGCAGGTGGTTCTGTTTACTTGCCGTTGAGCAGCGGCGTCAGCTTGGCGTCGTACTCCTTCGCCAGCGCCTTCAGGTCGGTCGAGTCCTTGATCTTGCTGAAGAACTCCTCGAGCACGTTCGACGACTCGACGGATGCCCAGCCGGGCGCGGCCGGGGTCAGCTTCGAGTTGGCCGACGACACGATGAGCGCCTTCGCGAACTCATCGGAGCCGAGGGTGTCGACGTACTTCTTGTTGGCCGGACCGAGGCCGTTCTTGCCGAGCATCTGCTGGTAGGTCGGGGAGAACATGATCTTCAGCAGGGTCTTGGCGAGGCCGGGGTTCTTGCTCTTGGCCGAGATGCCGATGTTCGAGCCGCCGGCGAACACCGGGGCGGCCTTTCCGTCGTCACCCGGGAGCGGGAAGACGCCGAACGTGTTGTCGTCCCAGGTACGGGTGACCTTTCCGTCGGCTCCGGTGCCCTTGGTGCCGATCGACCAGTGCGCCCAGCCGGGCGCCATGATGGTCGCGGCCGACAGCGACACGGGGGTCGCGGCATCCGCTGCCGTGGCTCCGGCGATCGAGTCGTCGTCGTTCAGGTAGATGTACTGGTTCGAGTCCTTGGCGTCGTTCGGCGCGTTGGATGCCGACTTGTAGATCGCCTGCAGCTGCTCGAGGCCCTTCTGGGTGGCCGCGCTGTCGAGGGTGCCGACCCACTTGCCGCCCTGCTGCTTGGCGATGT
>JAODAU010000161.1 GCA_025463615.1 Microbacteriaceae bacterium
TCACGGCATCCGGAACCAGCTCGCCGGAGAGCGCGAGGCGCACCGAGCGGGCGACCGAGACGCCGGCCTTCTCCTGCGCCTCGTAGGTGGAGGCACCGAGGTGCGGGGTGACGACCACGTTGGGCAGGGCGAGCAGGGGGGAATCCGTGGGCGGCTCGCTCACGAACACGTCAAGCCCGGCGCCGGCGATCTCGCCCGCGGTGAGGGCCTCGTACAGAGCCGTCTCGTCTATCAGGCCGCCGCGGGCCACGTTGACGATGTAGGCCGTCTTCTTCATCGCCTTGAGCTGCGGCCCGGCGATCATGCCGGTCGTCTCCGGCGTCTTGGGCATGTGGATGGTGACGAAGTCCGACTCGGCGAGCAGCTCGTCGAGCGGCAGCAGGGTCACGCCGAGCTGCTGGGCGCGAGCGGCGGTGACATAGGGGTCGTAGGCGACGACGCGCGTGCCGAAGGCCTGCATGCGGGCGGTGATGAGCGCGCCGATGCGGCCGAGGCCGATGATGCCGATGGTCTTCTCGAACAGCTCGACACCGGTGTACTTGGAGCGCTTCCACTGACCGTCGGCGAGCGCGCCGCTGGCCGCGGGGATGTGGCGCGCGAGGCTCAGGATGTGGCCGACCGTGAGCTCGGCGGCCGAGATGATGTTCGACGTCGGCGCGTTGACCACCATCACGCCAGCCTGCGTGGCCGCCCTGATGTCGACGTTGTCGAGCCCCACGCCCGCGCGCGCGACGACCTTCAGCTGCTTCGCGGCGGCGATGGCCTCGGCGTCGACCTGCGTCGCAGACCGGATGAGGATGGCATCGGCATCCGCGAGCCCGGCGAGCAGCGCCGCGCGGTCGGTGCCGTCGACGTTGCGCACGTCGAAGTCGGGACCGAGGGCCTCGACGGTAGCTGGGGAGAGTTCTTCAGCGATCAGCACGATCGGCTTGGCCACGAATCGGGTCCTTTGTTCTGGTTCTACATGCTTCTAGCGAGCACGGCGAAGGCCTTTGAACTTTATCGCACCGGGTGGGCTGCCCTTCGCCGTGTGACACAGAATGGAGGGGTGAGCGCCTTCGAGATCGTGCAGTGGGTGCTCAGGGCGATCGTCGCGGTGATCTTCCTGGCGATGGGCGTGAACCACTTCCGGCCGACGACGGCGCGCGGCATGGCGGCGATGGTGCCGCCCTGGTTCAAGCGCGGAGGTGTGCTCACGGGAAAGAACCTGGTGCGGTTCACGGGGGTGTGCGAGGTGGCCGGCGGCATCGGCATCCTCGTGCCGTGGACGGCGTTCGCGGCGGGGCTGCTGCTCGTCGTCTTCCTCATCGCGGTGTTCCCGGCCAACGCGTACGCCGCCGCGAACAGGGAGCGGTTCGGTCGGGCGGCGTTCCCGTTCTGGCCGAGGTTCGTGGCGCAGCTGCTGCTGATCGCGCTGATTCTGGTCGCGATCGTGCCGGCCTAGCCGCACCATTGTTCCGTTTCTGGACGGCCGGGCCCGCGCGCCGCGACCCGGCCGTCCCGAAACGGAACATTCGCGAGCCTAGAAGAACTTGCTGAAGCCCTCTTCGATGCTGAGGGTGAACGCCGCCGCCGCGGCGAGCGCGATCAGGAAGAACGCGGCCCGCGCGAACAGGTCCCGCCGTCGGCCCAGCAGGAACGCGAGCCCATAGAACACCGGCGCGACGAGCAGGTCCACGATGAGCAGCAGCCACGGCACGCCCTGCTGCGCGAGGCCGAGCGTCGCGCTTGCCTCGTTGTTGCGCGCCACGTTGTTGACAACGCCGATCACGTTCGAGATCGCCTCGAACAGGTCCCAGGCGAAGAAGAGGCCGAAGACGATGGCGATGATCGCGCTCGTGACGCCGTAGGGCTTTGCTACCGGGGTCTCGACGGGCTCGACCCGCTCATCGCTCTCGGACCGCTCGGCTGCCCCGCTCATTTGATGCCCCCGAGGATGAACGGCCACGGGGCCACCACGAGCAGCCCGAGCAGCAGCCACAGCACGCGCGACCGCACACGGCGGGTGAGCACGAGCACTCCCCCGAACCAGAGCAGCGGCGACGCGACCGCGAGCACCTGGCCCAGCCGGTACATGACCGTCGGCAGGATGTCGACGACCGGCACCTCGGTGTTCGTCACCGAGACGAGCCAGCCCGCGATGAACAGCACGTACGCGCCGGCGAAGACGCCGTACGCGACGAGAAGCGCGGAGCCGGTCTGCTGCCGCTCCTCTTCGGACTCCGCACCCTCGGCCGGCGTCTCGGGCGCCTCGACGTGGGTCGTGTCACGCTCGGTGCCCCAGGTGAGGGCCTCGGCATCCTCGTCCTCCACTGCCGCCATCAGTCGTTCACACGGTCCAGGCGCAGCTGCACCACCTCGACGACGAAGGGGAACAGCGGATGCTCGGGCTCGAGCCCGGTGATCGTGGCGGCCAGCTCATCCGCAGCCGCGCCACTGCGCAGCAGGGCCTGCAGTTCCTGGCTCTCGGTGTCGTCCGGCACGTCGAAGCGCAGGGCGGCACCCACCGCGTTGAGCAGGTCCCAGGCGGGCAGGCCGCGCTCGGCGAGCTGCGAC
>JAODAU010000173.1 GCA_025463615.1 Microbacteriaceae bacterium
CGCGCCGCCGAAGTCGCCGGAATCGAAACGGTTCCAGCCCAGGTTGTTGTGCAGGGTGATGAGCCAGCGCTGCGTGCGCGGATCCGCGGAGCTTTCGGCCAGCGCCACCCCGCGGGCCGTCCAGTCCTCCGCGTCCTCGGGGCGGGCGATCGCGAGCATGTGCAGCGCGTCGATGGCAAGGAACGTGAGCCCGGCCTCCTCGCAGATCTCGGCGGAGCGCTGGAACAGGGGAGCGGCGTCATCCGGCCGCCCCGCCGAGTTGATGATGCGGCCGCTCTCGAGCAGCACGCGCGCGACGACCACGGGCGACTGCTCCGACTGCACCTCGAGCAGCACCTCGGCCGCCTCGTCGAACTTCTCCTGCAGGCCGAGGGCCCGGGCGAGCTGGGTCTTGAGCTCCGCGCGCTCCACCTCGTCGTACGGGCCGCCCTGCTCGAGCTCGATGCGCAGGCGCGCCTCCGACTCGTCCGGGAGGTCGAAGTCCCAGAGCTCGTCGAGGATCTTCTGGTCGAGCATGCGTCAGCCCTTCTTCGCGGCGCGTTCGCGCGCCCTCGCGACGAGTTCCTTCTCGCGCTTGGTCAGTTCGCGCAGCCGCGACGCGGCCTCGCGACGGGCCTTCATCGCCTCGCGGACATCCTTGTCGTTCGGGTACGGCTCGACCGCCTCGGGAGCGGGCGACTCGACGGCGGGTCGCCCCGGCGTCGCGATGTAGGCGGCGAGGCCGTCGAGGATGCGATCCAGGCCGAACTCGAAGGTGTCGTCGTCCCCGTCGGCCGTGTACTCGCCCGACTGCACGAGCGGCGCGAGGTCGGGAAAACGCTCGGGCGTGACGAGGTCGCGCAGCGCCGCCTCATAGCGGGCGCCGGAGATCGTGCCCGCGTCGCTCCCCGCCTTGACCGCGCGGGCGAACCCGGAGGTGATCGTGCCCACCGCCCTCGCGTAGCCGCTGAGCAGGAGCACGGTCGAGGTCTTCTCCTGCGGGGTCAGCGGGAGCTCGCGCATCCCGCGCAGGGCGGAATCCATGACGAGGAGGTTGTTCGGGGTGAGGGGCACGCTGGTCACCGGGATCTCACCGAACCAGGGGTGGGCCATGTACACGTTGGCGATCTGGGTCACCACCCAGGCGCGCAGCGCGTCGCGCCAGCCGAGCTCGTCGCTCGGGCCGGGGATCGCGTCCGCCGCCACCGTGTCCTGCATGAGCATCAGCAGGTCGTCCTTGCTCGTCACGTAGCGATAGAGCGACATGGTCGTGAAGCCGAGGGATGCCGCCACCTTCGCCATCGAGACGGCCGCGAGTCCCTCCTCGTCGGCGATCGCGATCGATGCATCGACGATCCGCTCGACGCTCAACTCGCGTTTCGGCCCGCGCTGGGGCCGCTCCGCGACGCCCCAGGCGAGCGCCACACCGCTCGGCAGGCCGCTCTCGACGGGATCCGCCACGTGTATCGCCTCCCGCTCCATCAGCCGGCCTCCATCCTAGATCGGGCGCCGCCGCAGGGTGGTGCGGCGGCGCCCGTGGGTCAGCGGGCCGGGCGGCGGTACAGGAGCACGGATGCCACGTAGCCGACCACGACGAAGCCGACGACCCAGGCCAGCGCGGCCCACCCGGTGGACCCGACATCCTGCCCCTCGAGCAGCCTCCGCAGGGTCTCGATCATCGGCGTGTACGGCTGGTAGGTCGAGAAGCCGTGCAGCCAGGCCGGCATCGTCTCGACCGGCACGAAGCCGCTCGAGAGGTAGGGCAGGAAGAGGAACACGAAGTTGATGCTCCCGGCCGCCTCCACGCTCAGTGCGAGCCCGGCCGCGCAGGCGACCCAGGTGAAGCCGAGGATGGCGAGCACCAGGAACGCGATCGCCACGACCCACCCGCCCAGGCTGGCGTGCGGCCGGAAGCCGAGCGCCAGCGCCACGCCGATCACGGCGACCATGGTCACCAGGTTGCGCACCACGCTCGCCACCACGTGGCCGACGAGCGGCGCCGGCCCGAAGATCGGCAGTGTCTTGAAGCGGTCGAAGGTGCCGCTGGTCTTGTCCTGCGCCACGGAGATGGCGGTCATCGCCGAGACGAAACCGGCGCAGAGGAACAGCGTGCCCGGCACGACGTACTGGATGTAGTTGCCGTCCTTCTCGACCGCGCCGCCGAAGACCTCGACGAACACGAGCATGATCGAGACCGGGATCACGATGGCGGTGACGAGCGAGTCGACGCTGCGCAGGCTGCGCTTCACCTCGCGCGCCACCATCGCGCCGATGTCGGTGAGTGGTCGGCTGGTGATGCGGGTGGGGGCGATGGCGGTCATGCTGCGACCTCTTCCTTCTTCGTCTCGGATGCCTGGTGCCCGGTGAGGGCGAGGAACACGTCGTCGAGCGTGGGCTTCACGACCGCGATGCTCTCGACATCGGTCGCGTCGGCGAGCAGTTCGCGGATGGTGGCGACCGGGTGCGCCGTGGCGACCCTCTCGGTGCACCCGTCGGAGAACACGATCTCCACGTGGTCGCCATCGAGCCCGGCCTTGAGCTCGGCCGGCGTGCCCTCCGCGATGATGCGCCCGCCGTCGAGCACGGCGATGCGGTCGGCGAGCTGGTCGGCCTCCTCGAGATACTGGGTGGTGAGCAGGATGGTGGTGCCGTTCGCGGCCAGGTCGCGCACGACATCCCACATCTGGGCCCGGCTGCGCGGGTCGAGGCCTGTGGTCGGCTCGTCGAGGAAGACGACCGGCGGCCGCGCGATCAGGCTGATCGCGAGGTCGAGGCGGCGCCGCATACCGCCCGAGTAGAGCCCGGCACGGCGGCCGGCCGCGTCGACCAGGTCGAACTGCGCCAGCAGCTCGTCGGTGCGGCGGCGGGAGGCCCGGCCACCCAGGTGCGCCAGCCGGCACATCATCATGAGGTTCTCGTCGCCGCTCTGGAACGGGTCGACGGCGGCGTACTGGCCGGTCAGCCCGATCGACGCACGCACCCGGTCGGGGTGCTTGCCCAGGTCGTTGCCGGCGATGCTCACGCTGCCGGCGTCCGCCCTCAGCAGGGTGGTGAGGATGTTGATGGTCGTGGTCTTGCCCGCCCCGTTGGGCCCGAGCAGGGCGAAGATCTCGCCCGAGCCCACGGTGATGTCCACCCCGTCGAGCACCGCCGTGGACCCGTACGACTTGCCGAGGCCGCGCACGGTGATGGTTGCGTCGCTGCGCATGTTCTTCTCCTGTCCTAATTGTCTATGAGATACATTGTGTGTATCACGTACACCCAATTGCGTAGACCATACACAGAAGCATCCCGCGGAGTCAAGCACCCGCGCGAGAGGGTTTCCACCTTTTCTCGTGGCGGGGGATAC
>JAODAU010000187.1 GCA_025463615.1 Microbacteriaceae bacterium
TTCTGGCCCACGTACTTGGTCTGCAGGAAGGTCTCGAACGCCTCGGCCTCGTTGAGCTTGCCGAGGATGCGGAGATGCTCCTCCTTGGTGGGCTTCGTGTACGCCTTATCCACTTGGTCCTGGATCCAGCGACGCTGCTCCGGGTCCTGGATGTGCATGTACTCGATGCCGATGGTGCGGCAGTAGGAGTCGCGCAGCACGCCGAGGATCTCGCGCAGCAGCGCCGAGCGCTTGCCGCCGAAACCGCCGGTGACGAACTCGCGGTCCAGGTCCCAGAAGGTGAGGCCGTGGCTCGCGATGTCGAGGTCCGGGTGCGAGCGCTGCTTGTACTCGAGCGGGTCGATGTCGGCCATGAGGTGGCCGCGCACGCGGAACGAGTAGATGAGCTCCTGCACGCGACCCGTCTTGCCCACCTGGTTGGCGAGGTCGACGTGGATGTCGGAGGCCCAGTGGATCGGGTCGTACGGGATGCGCAGGTCGGCGAAGATGCCCTCGTAGAACTCGCGCTCGCCGATGAGCAGCTCGTGCACCTTCTTGAGGAACTCGCCCGAGCCGGCACCCTGGATGACGCGGTGGTCGTAGGTGCTCGTGAGGGTGATCGTCTTGCCGATGCCGAGCTCGGCCAGCGTGGTGAGCGACATGCCCTGGAACTCGGCCGGGTACTCGAGCGCGCCGGCGCCGACGATGGTGCCCGCACCCTTCATGAGGCGCGGCACGGAGTGCTCGGTGCCGATGCCGCCCGGGTTGGTGAGCGAGATCGTGTTGCCGGCGTAGTCGGCCGCGGTCAGCTTGTTTCCACGGCCGCGGGAGACGACATCCTCGTAGGCGGCGAGGAACTCGCCGAAGTTCATGGTTTCGGTGTTCTTGATGCCGGGCACGACGAGCGCGCGCGTGCCGTCCGGCTTCGGGATGTCGATCGCGATCCCGAGGTTGATGTGCGCGGGGGAGACGACCGACGGTTTGCCATCGACCTCCTCGTAGTAGACGTACTGGCTCGGGAACTCCTTGAGCGTCTTCACGATCGCCCAGGCGAGGATGTGCGTGAACGACACCTTGCCGCCGCGCGCGCGCTTGAGGTGGTTGTTGATCACGATGCGGTTGTCGATCATGAGCTTGGCCGGCACGGTGCGCACGCTGGTGGCGGTGGGCACGGTGAGGCTGGCATCCATGTTCGCGGCGAGGGCCTTCGAGGCGCCCTTCAGCACGGCGACCACGTTCTGCGGCTCGGAGGCCACGTCGATCGGCGCGGTGGCCGGGGATGCCGCGGGCGCATCGGCCGGGATCGGCTGCGGCCGGGGCTGCACCGAGGTGGTGCGCGCGACGGGGGTGCTGCCGGTGACGGGCGCGGGCTCCGCGGCGGGGGAGACGGTCGGGGTCTCGGTGGGCGTGACGTCGGCCTCGGGAACGGGCACGGTCGCGATCGGCTGGGTGAAGGATGCGGGGGCCGGCGCCTCGAACGGCTTCGAGTCGGGCGCGGGCGGCTGGAAGGCCTGGGGGGTGGTCTCGGCTTCGGCGGGAGTCTCGGCCTCGGCCTCGGTCTCACCGCTGGTCGTCGCCTCGGGCAGCGTCGCTGCTGCCGCCGCGGCCTGCGCGGTCTGGTGGTAGCTCTCGAGGATCGGCCACCAGGACTGGTCCACCGAGTTCTTGTCGACGAGGAAGCGCTCGTACATCTCGTCTACGAGCCACTCGTTCGCTCCGAATTCGCCCGAGGATTCACCCTCTGGAACAGTTCCGGTTACCTGGCTAGACACAGCCGACCGCCCACTCTCCTGATGCTGTTGACCGACACTCGCGGTCCCTATCGCTGGTGGTGGCCGCCTCGGGCCACACGCTTCAAGCTTAATCGCATCGGCAGCCGGCCCGGACCCCCTGTCCGAGGGATTACCTTTAAAAACATGGAGTTTTACGAGACCACGCCGCGCCACGACCTGACGTATTCGGACGTGTTCCTCGTCCCCAGCCACTCCGAGGTGGGCAGCCGGCTCGGCGTGTCTCTCGCGCCCGACGACGGCACGGGAGCCACCATCCCGATCGTCTCCGCGAACATGAATTCGGTGACCGGGCCCCGCCTCGCCGCCACGCTGGCCCGCCGCGGCGGACTGGGCGTGCTGCCGCAGGACCTGCACCTGCAGGAGCTGGATGCCGCCATCCGCTGGGTCAAGTCGCAGCCCGTGCAGTTCGACACCCCCATCGAGCTGCGCCCGGAGGACACCGTGGCCGACGCGCTCCGCGTCGTGCCGGCGGTGCCCGGCCACGGCATCGTGCTCACCGGCGCGGACGGCGGCTACCTCGGCAGCATCCCGGCCGCCCGCCTCGCTACCGCCCTGCCGGACGCCCGCCTCGGCGACCTGCTGCACGGCTCCCTCGCCTCCATCGACGCGGATGACGTGGCCGACGGCCGTGCCGCGTTCGATCTCATGGCGGCGGCCGACCTCGACTTCGCGCCGGTGCTTCGCCACGGCCAGCTCGTCGGCACCCTCAGCCGCACCAGCGCGCTGCGCTCCACGCTCTACCAGCCCGCACTCGACGCATCCGGCCGCCTGCGCGTGGCCGCCGCCGTCGGCATCAACGGGGATGTCGCGGGCAAGGCACGCGCCCTGGTCGACGCCGGCGTCGACGTGCTCGTGCTCGACACCGCGCACGGTCACCAGGCGGGCATGCTCCGCGCCATCGAGACCGTCGCCAGCCTGGGATTCGACCTGCCGATCGTGGCGGGAAACGTCGTCACGGCGGTCGCCGTGCGCGACCTCGTCTCGGCGGGCGCCTCCATCATCAAGGTCGGCGTCGGCCCAGGCGCCATGTGCACCACCCGCATGATGACGGCCGGCGGCCGCCCGCAGTTCTCCGCGGTGCTCGAGACGGCCGACACCGCCCGCGAGCTCGGTGCGCACGTCTGGGCGGATGGCGGGGTACGGTACCCGCGCGACGTCGCGCTCGCGCTGGCGGCCGGCGCGGCATCCGTGATGATCGGCTCCTGGTTCGCCGGCACCATCGAGGCGCCCGGAACACTGCAGACGGATGCCCAAGGAAAGCTCTACAAGGAGAGCTGGGGCATGGCCTCGTCGAAGGCGGTGCACGAGCGCTTCGAGAAGCTGGACCCCTACGAGCTGGCGCGCAAGGAGCTGTTCGCCGAGGGCATCTCCTCCTCGAAGATCTACCTCGACCCGCTGCGTCCTTCCCTCGAGGACCTGCTCGACATGATCACCTCGGGCGTGCGCTCCTCCCTCACCTACGCGGGCGCCTCCACCCTGGCCGAGTTCCACACCAACGCCCTGGTAGGCATCCAGTCGGCGGCGGGTTACGAGGAGGGCAAGGCCCTGCCGGTCTCTTGGTAACCGCGGGGCGGCGAGAGGGACCACGCAGCAACCTGCCACAACCAATAACCCCCCTTTTTCCCCTTCGCTGGGCACGATGCGCAGCGAGCCAGAACGCGAAACCCCCTTCTGTCTCGCGCCCGAAAACACCCCGTAGACTTGACCAGATAATGGACGACCCCCCCAGTAGGCCCCATGTATGAGCTGATCATGCTCGCAGTAGGCCTGCTCCTGACCGTCGGCACCGGCTTCTTCGTCGCCTCGGAGTTCTCCCTCGTCAACCTGAACCGCTCGGACCTCGAGTCGCGCACCGCGCGCGGCGAGAAGGGCCTCGGGATGACGATCAACGCGCTCAAGGTCACGTCCACCCACCTGTCGAGCGCCCAGCTCGGTATCACGTTGACGACCCTGCTGACCGGTTTCACGATGGAGCCGGCGATCGGGTCGCTGCTGACACCGCCGCTGGCCGCGATCGGGTTCTCGGCGGCGGTGACGGGGGTTGTGGCATCCGTTGTGGCGATCATCGTGGCGACGCTGCTGTCGATGATCATCGGGGAGCTGGTGCCGAAGAATTTCGCGCTCGCACTGCCGATCCCGACCGCGAAGCTGGTCATCCCGTTCCAGGTGATGTTCACGACGGTGTTCCGCCCGTTCGTGGCGCTGCTGAACGGCACGGCGAACCTGGTGTTGAAGGGGTTCGGCATCGAGCCGAAGGAGGA
Organism: Microbacteriaceae bacterium; assembly: GCA_025463615.1. The sequence goes on from JAODAU010000187.1 coordinate 4,034, forward strand.
GCTGTCGTCGGCGCGCACCGCCGAGGAACTGAGGTCGCTCGTTCGCCGCTCGGCCTCCGAGGGGAGCCTGGATCGGGACACCGCGACGCTGCTGTCACGCACGCTGGTGTTCAGCGAGCACGTGGCGTCGGATGTGATGACGCCGCGCCCGCGCGTCACGAGCGTCGAGCGCACGCAGAGCGCGCAGACGGTGATCGACCTGGCGCGGCAGACCGGGTTCTCGCGGTTCCCGGTGATCGATGACGGCATCGACGATGTCGTCGGCCTGGTGCACGTGAAGCAGGCGGTGGCGGTGCCGCGCGAACGGCGGGCGGATGTCCCGGTCTCGGCCCTGCAATCGGAGGCCCTCCGAGTGCCGGAGACGATGAAGCTCGACCTGCTGCTGGGGGAGCTGCGCGGCCGCGGGTACCAGATGGCGGTCGTGGTGGACGAGTACGGCGGAACGGCCGGCGTCGCGACGCTCGAGGACCTGGTCGAGGAGCTGGTCGGCGAGGTCGCCGACGAGCACGACCGCACGCGCGCCGGGGTGGTGCGGTCCCGGGGGTGGCTGACGTTCCCCGGCATCCTGCGTCCCGACGAACTGTTGGAGCGGGCCGACGTCACCGTGCCCGAGGACGGGCCGTACGAGACGGTGGCGGGGTTCATCATGAGCCAGCTCGGGCGGCTGCCCGTCGTGGGGGACACCGTCGACATCGAGAACGGCCAGTTCCGCGTGGAGCGCCTCGACGGGCGCCGCATCGACCGCGTGCGGTTCACACCCACCCAGCCGAGCGAGGGTGACGAGCGATGAACGACTGGGGCGGGATCGCGTGGCTGGTCGTGCTGCTCATCATCAACGGCTTCTTCGTCGGCGCCGAGTTCGCGGTGATCTCCGCGCGGCGTTCACAGATCGAGCCGCGGGCCGAGGCGGGCAGCCGCGCCGCCAAGACGACGCTTTACGCGATGGAGCACGCGACGATGATGCTGGCCACCAGCCAGCTCGGCATCACCGTGGCATCCCTGCTCATTCTCAACGTGTCGGAGCCGGCGATCCACCACCTGCTGGAGGCGCCGCTCGGGCTCACCCAGTGGCCGGAGGCCGCGATCGGCACGGTGTCGTTCGTGATCGCGCTCGTGCTGGTGTCGTTCCTGCACGTGGTGTTCGGCGAGATGGTGCCGAAGAACATCTCGTTCTCGGTGCCGGACCGGGCCGCGCTCATTCTCGCGCCGCCGCTGGTGTTCTTCTCGATGATCTTCCGGCCGATCATCCTGTTCCTCAACCACACGGCGAACGGGGTGCTGCGGCTGTTCCGGGTGACGCCGAAGAACGAGGCGAACAGCGCGTTCACTGTCGACGAGGTGGCGAACATCGTCGCCGAGTCGACCAAGGAGGGCGTGCTCACCGACAGTTACGGGCAGCTCAACGCGGCGTTCGAGTTCTCGGTGAAGAAGGTGCGCGACATCGCGGTGGCCATGCCCGACCTGGTGAGCCTTTCGGAGGCGGCGACGCCGGCCGATGTGGAGCGCGCTGTCGCGCAGCACGGCTTCTCGCGCTACGTGCTGGTGGATGACGCGGACGAACCCACCGGCTACCTGCACCTCAAAGACGTGCTCGACCTGGAGGATCCGGAGGAGTTCACCGAGCCGGTGCCCCCGAAGCGCATCCGCCAGCTGATCTCGATCGCCCGCACCACCGACCTGGAGGACGCGCTCGCCGCCATGCGCCGCTCGGGTGTGCACCTCGCGCGCGTCTTTGATGAGACGGGCGGCACCGACGGCGTGCTGTTCCTCGAGGACATCATCGAGGAGCTGGTCGGCGAGGTCCAGGACGCGACGCGGCGGGACTAGGGCACTCCGCACGGGCGCGCACTGGCCCCGGGGGCAAGCGGATCGGGGTCTTCGCCCCGAGACGCGCTCCGGCGGCGCGCCCTGCGGGCGTGCTGCTGCCAGGCCCAGCCAGCGTCTCGGGGCGAAGACCCCGACCCGCCCGCCCGGTCATCGCCGGTCCCTGAGGCACTCGAAGGGGCCCTCCGCAATAAGCGGGTCGAGCCTGTCGAGACCTCACGTGGCCGTCACCGGGCTCCACTCCCCCACAGAGACACAGATTCGAGCGGTTATCCACAGATTCGTGGTCACGTTAGCATTTGCGTTCTGGGTGTGGGACAATGGAGGCATGAAACACCTCTCCGATCTGCTGGCCCTCGCGGCGGCGCTCGACGCGCACGCGCTGCCGGCGGAGTCGGAGTTGACCGACGCCCAGCTGGTCGAGGTGCAGCGGGCTTTCGCGCGACTGCGACGCGCGGCGGATCTCGGCCTCGCGCACTGCGCGGGCATCGTCGCCCACCGTTCACGCCCGGAACTCGGCCACGCCGGGCTCGCACAACGAACCGGCGCACGCACCCCCGAACAGTATGTGCAACAGGTCACCGGGGTCAGCCGCCGCGAGGCCGGCACCCTCGTCCGCGTCGGAGGACTGATGGATACCGCGACCACTGTGCCGGGCGCACTCCCGGTCGCCCCGTGGCTCCGCGCCCTGAACGACGCTGTTGCCAGGAGAACACTGTCGATGGGTGCGGTGGACCTGATCCGCGCAGCTCTGGCCGAGCTCGACGCACCCGACGACGCGCTGCTCGACGCGGCAACCGGGCTGATCCGTGACGCGAAGGTGCTGAGCGAGGAGAAGCTCGCTGCCCGCGCACGGCAGGTCCGCGACCGCCTCGACGAGGCCGGTGTCGCCGACCGTGAAGAGGCGCTGCGGCAGAAACGGTGCCTGCACCTCTACCCGCAGCCTGACGGCACCACGCGCATCTCCGGAGTCCTCGACCCCGAGAACGCCGCCCACCTCACCGCCGCGATCGACGCCGCCACTTCTCCGCGCCGCGGCGGCCCTAGGTTCGTCGACCCCGCGTCGAAGGAGCGCGCTCAACGCCTCGTCGATGACCCGCGCACAACGCCGCAGATCGCCCTGGACGCGCTCGTAGAACTGGTGAAGCTCGGCGTCGCGAGCGACTCCGCGCACATCATCGGATCCCACAAGCCCACCGTGCGCCTCCACGTCACCGCACGCGACCTCGACCGCCGAGCCGGCGCAGCGCACTTCGAAGGGCAGACCGCGTCGGTCAGCATCGCCACCGCCGAACGGCACCTCTGCGCCAACGGCCTCGTCCCGATCCTCTTCGACAACGATGGCGACCGCGTGCTCAACCTCGGCCGTTCCCAACGCCTCTTCTCACCACGGCAACGAATGGCGCTCGAAGCCCGCGATGGCGGATGCCGCTTCCCCGACTGCGACAGACCCCCCAGCTGGACCG
>JAODAU010000202.1 GCA_025463615.1 Microbacteriaceae bacterium
GGCGGCGCGCCCTCCGGGCGTGCTGCTGCCAGGCCCAGCCAGCGTCTCGGAAGGAAGACCCCGACCCGCTCGCCGGCGCGGTGGGGGTAGGGCGATCGCATCGCGATCGCGCGACCCCAGCGCCGACGAAGCTGTGCTTCGTCGGTTCACGCGATAGGCGGGTCGAGCTTGTCGAGACCTCACGTGGCCATCGCATCGCACCTCTCCCTCACAGAAACAAAGATTCGAGAAGTTATCCACAGATTCGTGGTCACGTTAGCATCTGCGTTCTGGGTGTGGGACAATAGAGGCATGAATCACCTTCCCGAATTCGTCGCCGCGGCGGCCGCGTGGGCGCAACTCACGCCGCCCGCCGATGGCGAGCTTTCGGATGCTGATCTCATCGTCTTCCAGCGACATTTCGCCGACGTAAGGCGCACCGCCGACCTGCGGCTGGCCCAGATGGCGGGCATCACCGCACGTCGCTCGCGCCCCGAGCTTGGCTCCGACGGGCTCGCACAGCGCACCGGCGCACGTACGCCGGAACAGTACGTGCAGCAGGTCACCGGGGTCAGCCGACGCGAGGCTGGCACGCTCGTGCGCGTCGGCGAACTGATGGATGCGGCGTCGGCTTCCCCGGACTCGCTGCCGGGCGGGCTGCGGGTGGTGCCGTGGCTGCACGCGGTCACGAACGCGGTCGAGGCGCGTGTGCTCACGACCGGTGCGGCGGACGTGATCCGCGCAGCTTTGACCGGCATCGATTTGGCCGACGATGCGCTGCTCGACGCGGCGAATACGCTGATCCACGACGCCAAGTTCCTCAGCGAAGAGAAGCTCACGGCTCGCGCGCGGCAGGTTCGCGACCGACTCGACGAGGACGGGGTCGCCGAGCGCGAGGAGGCGCTGAGAGAGAAGCGCTGCCTGCACCTCTACCCGCAGCCTGACGGAACCACGCGCATCTCCGGCGTCCTCGACCCGGAATCGGCAGCAGGGCTGACTGCGGCGATAGACGCCGCCACCTCACCCCGCCGCGGCGGCCCCCGCTTCGTCGACCCCACCGCTCGCGACCGTGCCCAGCGCCTACTCGATGACCCGCGCACCACACCTCAGATCGCGCTCGACGCGCTCGTCGACCTGGTGAAGCTCGGCGTCGCGAGCGACTCCGCGCACATCGTCGGCACCTACAAGCCCACCGTGCGCCTTCACGTCACCGCACGCGACCTCGACCGCCGTGCCGGCGCGGCTCAGTTCGAAGGGCAGACCGCATCGGTGAGCATCGAGACGGCCGAGCGGCACATGTGCGCGGACGGGTTCGTGCCGATCCTGTTCAACGACGATGGCGTCCGCGTACTCAACCTCGGTCGATCCCAAAGGCTCTACTCGGCACGACAGAGAACGGCGCTCGAGGCCCGCGATGGCGGGTGTCGGTTCCCCGACTGCGATCGGCCACCGGGCTGGACCGAGGCCCACCACATCAACGAATGGGATCGAGACCACGGTCGAACCGACGTCGCCGACGGGATCCTGTTGTGCCGACACCATCACCTGCTGATCCACAACAACGGCTGGCAGGTCAAGCGCACCGGCGCCGACTATTTCGTGGTGCCGCCACGCTCCCTCGACCCCGAGCAGGTTCCGATTCCCGCGCCGCCGAAGGGTGTGGCAAGTGTTCGTGCAGCGTGAACGGATGCAGGTCTCCGATAACCGGGCGAGCGGGGCGGGGTCTTCGCCCCAAGAGGCTGGCTGGGTCTGGCAGCGCCGCATCCGAAGGATGCGCGCCGGATTGCCTCTTGGGGCGAAGACCCCGACCCGATCGCCCCCACCACGAGACCGACGAAGCACAGCTTCGTCGGCGCTGGGGTCGCCCGATCGCGATGCGATCGCCCCAGCTCCACCGCGCCGGGCAAACGCTGGACGAAACCACACTGCACTTGGCGTCCCCCGGGAGCCGGGGTACTGTCCCCGGCAACCGAGGGGAACGGTGAACATGATCGTGAACAAGATGACCATCGACGGCAACGAGTACTACCTCGACGCCGAACAGGACGTCGAGGGCGCGAAGGTGCAGGTGGTCGAGGCGGTGCAGCACGGCGGGGGCATGGTCGAGGTGCTGGTGGCCGGGCACACCACGGTGTCGGTGCTCGTCAGCCAGGCGATGCCGGTGACGTTCGAGCAGATCGTGGCCGAGGAGGATGCCAGCGACGACCCGTTCGGCGACGACTTCTGGCGCTGGGCCGACCTGGCGCTCTAGCCGCCGGTGCGGCTCGTCACGACCGGGATCGTGCGGTCGAACACCGCCAGCGCCGTGGCGACCACGCCGATGCCGACCAGCACGTACGCGAGCTCGTGCAGCCCGACATCCGTGGCCCGCGCACCGAAGGTGATGCCGATCAGGCTCGACGAGAAGATGGCGCCGATGTAGAGCGCGGTGCGCAGCAGCCCGGCGGCCACAGCGATGTCTGCGGCGGGCGCCTGGATGTACAGCGTCGCCTGGTTGCCGAAGCCGCTGAACCCGTTCGCGAATCCGAACAGCACGGTGAGGCCGACCAGCGCGAGGATGCTCGAGTCCTTGGTGATCACGAGGCTCACCGCTCCGGCCGCGATCACGAACACGGACGCCAGGATCAGCGGGTACCGCACCCAGCCCCGGCCGGAGACGACCCGCGCGACGATGATGCTCGTGAGGGTGAGCGGGATCAGGATGACGCCGACCGTGCCCGCGTCGAGGCCTTTGCCCTGCTCCATCCACTGGCTCACCCCGTACAGCGCGGAGTAGTTGCCGAGGGCGAACAGCACCTGCCGCAGGTAGGTGCGCTGCAGCGGGCCGTTGCGGCCCAGCATCCTGAAGTCGATGAGCGGCCGGGCGGTGCGCCGCTCCCAGATGAACAGCCCGGCGCCGAGCACCACGAACAGCGCGGCCAGCCACCAGACGGGTGCCTGCAGGTCGGCGAGGAACAGCAGCAGGCTCGTGACCGTGCCCGCGAACAGCAGGATGCCCGGGATGTCGAGCGCGGTGAGGATGCTGCCGCGCTCCTCCCGGGTCTGCGGCACGTCTTTGGCGACGCCGAAGAAGGTGAGCGCGATGCTGATCAGCGCCAGCGGCATGTTGATGAAGAACAGCGACCGCCAGCCGAACGCGGCGACCAGTACGCCGCCGAGCGGCAGCCCGATCACGGCGGTGACCTGTGCGGCGATCGAGAAGTTGCCGAGCACCCGGCTGGGCACGCCGGTGCCGAGCGCGTCGGCCCGGCGCCGCACCAGCGCCATCGCGGTCGGGTAGGCGGCGGACGTGCCGATGCCGATCAGCGCACGCGACAGCAGCAGCACGCCGAAGCTCGGCGCGAGCACCCCGATCAGCCCGGCGACGAACAGGATGCCGACCCCGCCCAGGAACACCCGCCGCGGCCCGAACACCGTCGACAGTTTGCCCATCGTCGGCTGCGCGACGGCGCTGCACAGGTACAGCACCGAGATGAGGGTCGTCGTGGCGCCGGTGCCGAGGTGGAAGTCGGTGCCGATGCCGACCAGCGCGGTGGCGATGAGCGCGCTGTTGATCGGGTTGAGCGTCGACCCGAGCAGCAGCGGGGCGGTGAACCTGAGCCCGAACGGTTTGCGGGGCGCCCCCTCTGCGGCCGCCGTCATGAGGCGGCGAGCACGGCGAGGATCTCGTCCGTCGTCGCCGTCTCGCCGATCTTGGGGAAGATCCGCTCGACGCTGTTCTGGTGGGCGACCGGGTCGCCGTCGGTCATGGCGTCCGTCGCGAAGGTGACGTTGAAGCCGTGCTCGTGGGCGGCGCGCGCGGTCGACTCGACGCCGGCCGTGGTGGCGACGCCGGTGATCACGATGCCGGTGACGCCCGCATCCCGCAGCCTGGCATCCAAGTCGGTGCCGTGGAAGGCGCCCCAGGTGCGCTTGGTGACGAGGATGTCGTCATCCTGCTGCCCGAGCTCGGGCAGCAGGTCGGCGAAGCCGGGCGGGAACTCTCGCGGGCCGGACGCGACCGGCGTGCGGTCGGTGCGTGCCGAGACGCCGCCGTCCACGTTCACGAGCACGACCGGAAGCCCGCGCGACCGGAATGCCGCCGCCAGCTCGGCCGACTTCGCGACGACCTCGTCGATGCCGGGCGCGTTCGACGCGGCCCGGATGCCGCTCTGCAGGTCGATGACGACGAGCGCGGTGCGGGGGTCGAGGGCGGTGATGGGCATGGGGTCTCCTTGGTGGTGCGAGGTGGTGGATGAGGCGAGAAGTTACGGCTCGACGAGTCGCTGCAGCAGCGGGATGGCGCGGGTGAGTGCATCCTGTTCGGCGGCGGTGAGGTGCTCCCGGATGCTGCCGTACAGCCAGTCGTCTTTGGCGGCGCGGTTCGCGTCGGCGAAGTCGTGCGCGACCGGGGTGAGGGTGAGCAGCGTCTGGCGACGGTCGGTGGGGTGCGGCGAGCCGACCAGGAACCCTGCCTTCTCCAGCGCGGCCACGATGGGCGCCATCGACTGCGGGCGCATCCCCTCGGCGCGGGCCAGCGCGGAGAGCGTCAGCGGCCCCTCGCGCAGCAGGTGCGAGAGCACGGAGCGCTGCGACGACGAGATCGAGCCCTCCATCGCCTGCTCGCGCAGGCGCCGGTTGAGCTTGTGGATCACGGAACGGAGTTCGCCGACGGAGGCCAGGGCCGCGGCATCCGTCTTCTCGTTCACGTGCTCCAGCGTAGCACGATCTTCAGTTTACCTGTGCAGTTTAGCGAAAGGCCTACTTGACCGCGCCGAGCGAGAGCCCGTCGATCAGCCGCTTCTGGGTGAACACGAACACGATGAGCAGCGGCAGCGACGTGAGCACCGCGAGCGCCATCAGCCCGTTCCAGTTGGACGAGTAGGTCGAGTTCTGCTGCGCCAGCAGCCCGCTGACCGGCAGCACGGTGCCCTCCGGCAGGAAGTTGATCGCGTAGACGAACTCGCCCCAGGCCGAGATGAAGATCACGCTGAGCACGGTGACGATGCCGTTCGAGAGCATCGGCAGCGTGATCCGCCGGAAGGCCTGGAAGGTGCTGGCCCCGTCGATCTCGGCGGCCTCGTAGAGCGCGGTCGGGATCGACAGCACGAACGGCCGCAGCAGCATGATCGCGAACGGCAGCAGCAGCGCGATGTCGGCGAGGATCAGCCCCGGCAGCGTGCCGAGCAGCCCCCAGGTGGCCAGCACGCTATACAGCGGGATGACGGTCATCGGCTGCGGCACCATCTGCAGCAGCAGCAGCGCAGCGAGCACGACGGCGATCACGCGGTTCCACGCGGGCGAGATCCGCCGGGCCAGCGCGAACGCGGCCGGCACCCCGATCAGCAGCACCACCGCCGTGACGCAGACCGCGATCTGCACCGAGGTGAGGATGGCGCCGAGGCCCGATCCGATCACCGACGCGAAAGTGTCGAGCGTGGGCACGAAGAACAGCGCGTTCGGGTCGCGCAGCACCTGGTCGCTCGACTTGAAGGCGGTGAGCAGGATCCAGAGCAGCGGAAGCAGGTAGACCAGGCCCAGGATGATGCGCAGCACCCAGAAGACGCGGCGTGTGCGTGTGTCGATCACTCCTCGACCTCCCGTTCGATGCTGCGCACGTAGGGGATCGCGAAGATCGCCACGAACAGGATCGAGATCACGGCGATGGTGGCCCCGAGCCCGAAGTTGAACCCCGAGAACGCGGTGTTGTACGACTGCACGGGCAGGGTCGTCGTGGCCGTGCCCGGTCCGCCCTTGGTGATCACGTAGAAGAAGTCGAAGCTCTTGAACGCGTAGAGCACGGTGAGGATCGAGAGGATCCAGATGGTCGACCGCAGCTGCGGCAGCACGATCTGCAGGCGGGTGCGCCAGTATCCCGCCCCGTCGAGCGCCGCGGCCTCGATGATGTCGGGCGAGACGGCGAGCAGCCCGCCCCGCAGAATAAGGGCCGAGAACGGCAGCGCCGCCCAGGCGATCACGCCGGCCACCGACCACAGCGCGAGCGCGGGCGAGCTCAGCCACAGCACCGGCGGGATGCCGACCAGGCCGAACAGGGAATTCAGCGCCCCGTGGTCGTCGAGCAGGAACTTCCACACGCTGCCGCTCACGATCGGCGGCAGCGCCCAGACGAACACCATGATGCCGAGCACGATGTTCGTGACCCGGCCGCGCACCGACAGCACGGATGCCGCCAGGAACCCGAGCACCAGGTTGGACGCCAGCAGCACCGCGGCGACCGCCAGCGTGCGCAGGGCGGAGAGCCAGACATCCGGGGCCGACAGCACGGCGACGAAGTTCTGCAGCCCGATCCAGTTCCAGGTGCCCACCACGTTGGTCGGCCCCACGTCGCTCAGCGACATGCGGATGAGCACGAACAGCGGGTAGGCGGCGAACGCCAGCAGCAGCACGACCGCCGGCGCGACGAAGATCACCGGCGGCCGGCGCAGCGCACGCCGCCGCGCGGGGCGCCGCCGGATGGCGGGCCCCGCGCTGGTGGCGTCGGTGGTGGTCACTTGCAGGTTCCGCCGCCGGCCTTCTCGGCCGCCTTGA
>JAODAU010000220.1 GCA_025463615.1 Microbacteriaceae bacterium
GCGGCCTCGCCGGCCTCGAGGGTGGCGAGGTGCGCGTCGAAGGTCTTCTCGTTGGCCGTGTACTCGGCCGCGTTCTTCGGGTCGAGCTTGGTGAGCTGCGTGCGGATGCTCGCCGCCACCTTCTGCACCGTGGGGAAGTCGTACCAGACGTGCTCGTTGAGCTCGCCGGTGGCGGGGTGCTGGTCGAAGCCGGAGATGTCCACGGCGTTCAGCACCACGGCCTTCGAATTGTTCGCGCCCTTGAGCAGCGTGGTGACGAAGTCGTCGTATCCGCCGCCGTTCTCGACCACGACGTCGGCCTTCGAGAGCGCGAGCTGCACCTGGGCGTCGCCCTCGTAGGAGTGCGGGTCCTGGTCGGGGTCGGAGATGATCGAGTCGATCTGGATCGTGTTTCCGCCGATCTGGCGGGCGACATCCCCCCACACGTTGGTCGATGCGACGAGGCGCACCTTCCCGTCGTCGGCGGTGGGGGTCGCGGATGCCGCGCAGCCCGCGAGGGCGAGCGTGGCGGTGAGGATGACGGCGGCGGTTGCCAGTGCTTTACGCATGGGATCTCGTTCTAATGAGGTCGATTGGTAACGGTAATGAGATTCGTTATCAATAGCGTAGCGCACGACGTGGCCGCCTTGTCGTATCCCCCGGTGCATAACTCCTGCTCGCCGCCGCTAACCCGCGGAAAAGCACCGGAGAACCGTCACCTCGACGAATTCCGCAGGAGTTATGCACCCGGGCGCTCGCGGCCAGCAAGCCGGGAAGCGCTAGTCCAGCAGCAGGGCCGGCTCCTCGATCACGCTGGCGACGTCGGCGAGGAAGCGGCTGGCGACATCCCCGTCGACGACGCGGTGGTCGAAGCTCGCGCCGAGGGTGGTGACGAAGCGCGGGCGCACGTCGCCGTCGACGACCCAGGGCTTCTGCTTGATCGTGCCCAGCGCCACGATCGCGACCTCGCCGGGGTTGAGGATCGGCGTGCCCGTGTCCATGCCGAAGACGCCGATGTTCGTGACCGTGATGGTGCCGCCGCTCATCTCGGCGGGCTGGGTCTTGCCGTCACGCGCGGTGATGGTGAGCTGTTCGATCGCCATCGCGAGCTCGCGCAGCGACAGCGCCTGCGCCTCCTTCACGTTCGGCACGATCAGGCCGCGCGGCGTCGCGGCGGCGATGCCGAGGTTCACGTAGTGCTTCACGATGATCTCGGGGTCGGTCCACTGCGCGTTCGCCATCGGGTTGCGGCGCACCGCCCAGATCATCGCCTTCGCCATGATGAGCAGCGGCGACACCTTCACGCCGGCGAAGTCGGGCGACGCCTTGAGGCGCTTCACGAACTCCATGGTGCGGGTCGCGTCGACGTCCACGAACAGGCTCACGTGCGGCGCCGAGAACGCGCTCGACACCATCGCGGTGGCGATCGCCTTGCGCACCCCCTTCACGGGAACGCGCTCCTCGCGCTCGTCCGACCACTCGGGCGTCTCGATGTTGCGGAACACACTCGCCTGCGAGGCGAGCCGGATCACGTCGTCGCGGGTGATCTCGCCGGCGAGCCCGGTCGGGCTCACGTCGGCCAGGTCGACGCCGAGGTCCTTCGCCAGCTTGCGGATCGGCGGCTTCGCGATGATCGACGACGCGGATGCCGCGGGCACCGAACTGGGGCGTGCGGCCTGCGCGGGCGCCGGCGAACTCACCGCGGCCGCGGCGGGCCGGTTTCGCCGCGAGCTCACGTGCCCCTTGACGCCGTAGCCGACGAGCACGGCGGCCGGCTTCTCCTCGGACTCGATCGCGGTCACCACCGACATCTCCACGGCGGCAGACGGCGCCGGCACGGCGCCGTCGGAGGAGACGGAGATGATCGGCGTGCCGACATCCACCGTCTGTCCCTCCTGCACGAGCAGGGCGGTCACGATCCCGTCGAACGGCGACGGCAGCTCCACCAGCGACTTCGCCGTCTCGATCTCCACCAGCACCTGGTTCACGGTCACCGTGTCGCCGGGCGCGACCTTCCACTGCACGATCTCGGCCTCGGTGAGGCCTTCGCCGACATCCGGCAGTTCGAATTCTGAGGTGCTCACGGTGTGCTCCTGGCTGGTTGGTCCGCTAGTACGCGAGGGCGCGGTCGACCGCTTCGAGCACGCGGTCGGCGTCCGGCAGGTAGGTGGTCTCGAGCTTCGCCGGCGGGAAGGGCGTGTCGAACCCGGTCACCCGCAGCACGGGCGCCTCGAGCGAGTAGAAGGCGCGCTCGGTGACGGTCGCGGCGACCTCGGATGCCACGCTCACGAACCCCGGAGCCTCGGCCGCGATCACCAGCCGGCCGGTCTTCTGCACGGACTCGATGATGGGCGCGTAGTCGATCGGAGACAGCGACCGCAGGTCGATGACCTCCACGCTTGTGCCCTCGCCGGCCGCGAGCTCCGCGGCCTGCATGAGCACGTTGACCATGGCGCCGTAGCCGAGCAGGGTGACCTCGGTGCCGGTGCGCACGACACGGCTGGAGTGCAGCGGCGAGGCGCTGGCGGCCACGTCCACCGGGCCCTTGTGCCAGTAGCGGCTCTTCGGTTCGAAGAAGATCACGGGGTCGTTGGAGGCAATCGCCTCCTGGATCATCCAGTAGGCGTCGCCCGGCGTGCTCGGGCTCACCACGCGCAGGCCGGCGGTGTGTGCGAAGTACGCCTCCGGGCTCTCCTGGTGGTGCTCGACCGCGCCGATGTGGCCGCCGAACGGCACCCGGATCACCACGGGCATGCTGATCGCGCCCTCGTGGCGGTTGGTGAGCTTGGCCAGCTGGGTGGTGATCTGGTTGAAGGCGGGGAAGATGAAGCCGTCGAACTGGATCTCGCACACCGGCCGGTAGCCGCGCATCGCGAGGCCGATCGCGGTCCCGACGATGCCGGCCTCGGCGAGCGGGGTGTCGATCACGCGGTTCTTGCCGAACTCGCCGATCAGGCCCTCGGTCACGCGGAAGACGCCGCCCAGCGGGCCGATGTCCTCGCCCATGAGCAGCACGCGGTCGTCATTCTGCATCGCCTTGCGCAGCCCGGCGTTGAGCGCCTTGGCGAGCGGCATCTCCTCGATCGCCGAGGCCACCGCCGTCTCCGGAATCACTGTCGTCACTGGTCGAACCCCGCTTCGTAGTCGGCGAGCCACTGCTTCTGGGCACTCGTGACCGGGTGCGGCTCGGAGTAGACGTGATCGAAGATCGTGCCGACCGGCGGCGTGCCCAGCGCCAGCGTGCGGTGACGGATGTCGGCGGCGAAGTCATCCGCCTCCGCTTCCACCTCGTCGAACCACCCGTCCGTCTCCCCGCGCGACGCGAGCCAGGTGCGGTAGCGCGCGATCGGGTCCTTCGCCACCCAGGACTGCAGCTCGGCATCCTCGCGGTACTTGGTGGGGTCGTCGGATGACGTGTGCGCGCCGATTCGGTACGTCACCGCCTCGATGAACTGGGGTCCGCCGCCGCTGCGGGCGGCATCCAGCAGCTTGCGGGTCACGGCGTAGCTGGCGAGCACGTCGTTGCCGTCGATCTGCACCGCCGGGATGCCGAAGCCGGCCGGGCGGTCGACCAGCGGCACGCGCGACTGGGTCGACACCGGCACGGAGATCGCCCACTGGTTGTTCTGCAGGAAGAAGAGCTCAGGCGTCTGGTAACTCGCCGCGAAGACCATCGCCTCGTTGACGTCGCCCTCCGACATCGAGCCGTCGCCGAAGTAGACGACCACGGCCTGGTCGGTCTCCGGGTTGCCGGTCGCGGTCGCGCCGTCGAAGGTGATGCCCATCGCGTAGCCGGTGGCGTGCAGCGTCTGCGAGCCGAGCACCAGCGTGTAGAGGTGGAAGTTGCCGTGCTCTGCCGGGTCCCAGCCGCCGTGGGTGATGCCGCGCAGCATGCGGATGATGTCGAGCGCGTCCACACCGCGGGTCATTGCGATCGTGTGCTCGCGGTAGGCCGGGAAGATGTGGTCCTGCGCCCGGGTGGCGTGGCCGGAGCCGACCTGCGCCGCCTCCTGGCCCATGCTCGGCACCCAGAGGCCCATCTGGCCCTGGCGCTGCAGGTTGGCTGCCTCGACGTCGAAGCGGCGCACCACCACCATGTCGCGGTAGAAGCGTCGCAGCGTCTCGTCGTCGAGCGCATCGATGTAGGGCTGGTACTCCTCGGCGGCCTCGCTCGCAACGAGCGAGCCGTCCACAGAGAGAAGCTGCACCGACTGTGGAGCTTGCGCCACGGTGACCTCGCAGTCTTGTTCGGCCTTCACCAGGAAGGGGATCGGCGGGCGGCCCGCCGCACCGAGTTTCTAATCTAACCCGACCGTTGTGGCGGCACTTGGTAGATTGCGCACAACCTCCGCGGTAGCCCTTAGGAGTTTATCCACAGCCTCGCGCTCGCCGATGGAGACACGGATGCCGTCGTCGCCGAGTGCGCGCGCCACGATGCCGTGCTCCGCGAGGATCTCGGCCGCACGCTCGGTGAACGCGCCGGTCTCGAGCCAGACGAAGTTGCCCTGCGGCACCGGCACCCGCCAGCCCTGCTCGATGAGCGCGCGCCAGACCTCGTCGCGGAGGTCGGCGATGCGGTCCACGCGCTCCAGCAGGCGCTCCTCGTGGTCGAGCGAGGCGAGCGCGGCGCGCTGGGCCGGCTCGGTCACCGAGAGCGGGATCGCGGTGCTGCGGGCGGCATCCAGGATGGCGGGGTCGCCCACCGCGTACCCGACCCGCAGGCCGGCCAGCCCGTACGCCTTGGAGAACGTGCGCAGCACGACGAGGTTCGGGTACTGGCCGATGAGTCCGCGGCCGTCGACCGAGTCGTCGTCGGTCACGAACTCGGTGTACGCCTCGTCGAGCAGCACGAGCACGGTCGGCGGCACCTCCGCCATGAACGCGAAGAACTCGTCCGCGGTGACGATCGTGCTCGTGGGGTTGTTGGGGCTGCAGACGATCACCACGCGGGTGCGCTCGGTCACGGCGGCGGCCATGGCGGGCAGGTCGTGCCGTCCGTCGGCGTCGTTCGGCACCTGGATGCTGGTGGCCCCCGCCACCGCCACGAGCCCGGGGTACGCCTCGAACGACCGCCAGGCGTAGACGACCTCGTCGCCGGGGCCTGCCGCGGCCTGGATGAGCTGGGCGAGGATCGACACGGATCCCGCGCCGAGATGCACCGCGGCCGGCCCGACGCCGAACCGCTCGCCCAGCCGCGTGCGCAGTTCGAGCGCGGCGGCCTCCGGGTAGCGGTTGATGGACGACTCGGCGATCGCGGCGAGCACCTCGGGGATCGGGTCGAAGGGGTTCTCGTTCGAGGAGAGTTTGAAGGCGTCATCCGACGCCGGCTTGCCCTGCCGGTAGGCGGCGAGCGCCACGATCTCGGGGCGGAGGCGCACGCCGGGCTGGTCTGCTTGGGTCACCGACCCAGCCTATTCCTGTGCACACTGTGGCCTCGCGCGGGGGTCTCGGGCATAGTTGTCGCATGGCCCGCTTCCTGGTTCGTCTCATCATCAATGCCTTCGCGCTCTGGGTGACCACGCTGATCGTGCACGGGGTGACCGTCACCCCGTACGCGCCCGGCGCGGTGCCCACCGTGCTCACCTACCTGCTCGTGGCCCTCATCTTCGGCATCGTGAACGGCATCGTCGACACCGTCGTGCGCGTGGTGGCGTTCCCGCTCTACGTGCTCACGCTCGGGCTCATCGCCCTCATCGTCAACGGCCTTCTGCTCCTTCTCGTGAGCTGGATCTCCGGGCTCATCGGGTTCGGCCTGCACGTGGACACGTTCTTCTGGTCGGGCATCTGGGGCGCGCTCGTGCTCGGCATCATCAGCTGGATCATCGGCCTCATCTTCCGGCCCCTCACCCGCCGCCGCTGACCGGCGGTTGCCGCACCGACTCCCACGTCGTCGACTCGACCGGGGTCGCGCCCTTCACGAAGTCGTCGAAGCGATCCGCGACGGCCGTGACCCGCGGTTCGGTCGACTCGTCCAGCAGGGCGGACGTCTGCTCGTACGCCCCCAGCTGGTGCGACGGGAAGTAGTTGTCGTGCGGCACCGGCCCGTCGGTGTAGAGCTCGCGCCGCACGAGCACCGGGTCGGAGTGGGTCCAGCTGCCGCTGAGCGCGGGCACGATGTCGTTCGTGTGCTCCACCGCCACCCACGGCACGCTCGACGGCACCGTGGCCTGCGCCGCCGGTGCTCCCAACGTGTAGAGCGCCTGCACGTTGTAGTCGCCGCTGCCCGCGATGCGAGCCGCGACCAGGCCGCCCTGCGAGTGCCCGGTGATCACCACGGGCGTGTTCGCGTCGATCCCGGCATCCGCCATCGCCTGGCGGGTCGCCTCGATCGAGCCTGAGTCGCCGCCCGCGATGCCGTGCAGGTTGCTCGTCATGTCCCACGGCTGGTCGTCGTGGCCGAGCGCGAAGTCGCGCGTGCCGCTGATGTAGACCTCGAATCGCGCCGAGCCGTCGGGCTCCTCGTACTTGTCGATGCGCACCTGCGCGTCACCCCGCGGCACGCGCGATGCCCGATCCTCCCAGCCCGTCGGTGCGGTGAACCGGTCCGTGGTCGAGGCGCGGGTCGTCGTGATGGGCGTCTCGGCGAGGTAGCCGAGCCCCGAGCCGACCGCGATCACCCCGGCCGTCGAGGTGCCCACTCCGATCAGCCCGGCGTCCTGGAGCGCCCGATCCAGCCCGGGAGGGAGGTGCGCGGCGCCCGCCGT
The DNA here is from genome assembly GCA_025463615.1 of Microbacteriaceae bacterium. The sequence continues at coordinate 6,684 of JAODAU010000220.1, forward strand.
GAAGTCGTCGACGCTCGTGACCGTGAGGCGCACGGCCTGCGCGAACAGCGGGCTGCTCAGCACGGAGCTGTGCTGCTTGAACCACGCGGCCGCACCCGAGAGCACCTTCGTGCGCACGTCCTTCGGCAGCGCAGCGATGGCGGCGGTCATCACCCCCACCCCGAGCAGCAGAGGCAGGGCATCCACGGCGAGCGCCGGCATCGCGAACCCCAGCGCGTACGCCGCGGCGCCAGCGAGGCGTTCCGCCGCCGCCTCTGCCGCTCGCTCTGCCACGCCGTAGGCGTCGGCGGACAAGTCGAGCGCCGTGTGCAGCCGGGCGCCGCTGAACTCCGCTGCACGGGCGAGGAAGGCGGCGTCATCCATCAGCCGCTCCGCGTCGAGCGCGCTGATCGGCGCATCCGCCGCCCGCAGCTGGCCCTCCGACACGATCCTGTCGATGGATGCCAGCTCCCGCCCGCACCGCGCGAGCTCGTCGGTCATCTCGCGGAGCGCGCCGGCCGCCTCCAGCAGCTCGTCGGTTCCGACCGCGATGGATCCGCCACCGCCGATCGTCAGCCCGTCACCCACCGCTGCCCACCGTCTCCAGCGCGCGACGGGTCGCCCGCGCCGCCGCCTGCACGTGCCCGAGCACCGCGGCGACCTCCCGGTCGAAGAGCGCGAGCTCGACCTCGAACGCCGCATGGGCGAGCCCACGCCACCACTGCGGCGAGGCCCGCGGCAGCGCGCGACTCCGCGCAGCCAACGCGCTCGCCAGCGACTCCAGTCGCGCCGCCTGCAGCTCGAGCCGCCCCGCGACGCCCGTCGCATCCACCGTCATCACAGCCATGTCATCCTCCCGTCGCAACGAGCCTGGCCGCCCGACCACGGCGCCGGAGGCTGTTCGACGGATCTGTGGCCGACGGCCGCCTGTGAAGGAGGGGAAGCGCGACGGCGCATTACTGCGGGAGAATGGCTGCATGAGCTTCGACCGCACCCTCGACGAGTCGGCGCTCTTCAGGATCTGCTTCGTCTGCACGGGCAACATCTGCCGCTCGCCGATGGCCGAGGTGATCTTCCGCGACATGGTCGCGAAGGCCGGCTACGACAAGTACGTGGCGGTGATCTCGGCCGGCACCGGCGACTGGCACGTGGGCGAGCATCCGGATTCCCGCACCATCATCGCGCTCGCCGACCACGGCTACGACGGCTCGCGGCTGCGCGCGAAGCAGTTCGACCCCACCTGGTTCGAGAACCTCGACCTGGTCGTGGTCTTCGACCGCAGCCAAGAGCGCATCCTGCGCGCCTGGGCCGGCAGCGACGAGGATCGGGCCAAGGTGCAGCTGCTGCTCAGCTTCGACCAGGAGCAGTCCGCCCAGCTCGACGTGCCCGATCCCTACTATTCCGACGCGGCCATGTTCGACAACGTGCTCGGCATGATCGAGCGCGCCTCCGCCGCCCTCTACCGCCAGATCGAAC
>JAODAU010000221.1 GCA_025463615.1 Microbacteriaceae bacterium
ACCTGCTGTCCATCTACGTCAACGACCAGGGCTGGAACGAGATCGAGGCCAACCTGTTGGAGGAGTTCCAGGCCGCGCACGACTCCATCCAGCGCGACCTCACCGCCTCGGGCGAGCTGGTGGACACGACCGAGCTCAGCCCGGTGGATGCCCGCCAGGTGCGCACGAATGGCGGCGCGCCGATCATCACCGACGGCCCGTTCACCGAGGGCCGCGAGGTGGTCGGCGGCTTCTACATCGTCGACACGGCGACCATCGAGCGGGCCGTCGAGATCGCGGGACGCTTCGTGGAGGCTCGGTTCGCGCCCGTCGAGGTGCGGCGAATGGGCCACTGACCCGATTCTGACCCTCCAACACACCCACACACCCCGCGAGTGAAGAGGGGCGCTCAGACGGGGAAGGGCTCGCCCAGGAGTTGCTCGGAGCGGGACCAGAGGGACGCGCCGAACTTGGGCGCGTGACTCGAGGCGACCGGCTTGCCCAGCGCGGGGAAGCCGATCGCGCCCCAGCGCGGGCCCCAGTACTGGCCTCCCTCGACCGTCGGATCGACGAGCGCCCGCACCGCCGACCACGCGGCCCTGTCCTTGCCCATGCCGACCGCGAACTGCAGCGAGTGCCCGATCCTGGTCGCCCGCGACGGCTCGTTGACGCCCGCGCGGAACGGCGTGACGCCGTCGAGGCCGCCGCCCGGATGCGCGACCAGCGCGAGCCGCGAGCTGCCGGCCGCGCGCAGCCGCCGGTCCAGTTCGAAGCCGAACGCCTGGGTCGCGTGCTTCGACTGCGCGTACTGGTTGAACCAGCTATAGGTGCCGACGGACGCCTGCAGGTCGTCGGGCTTGAGGCGCGCCAGCCGCGTGGCCTGGCTGCCCGTCGTCACGACCCGGGCATCCGCGGCGAGCGCCGGCCAGACCAGCGCCGTCAGTAGGAAGTGCCCGAGGTGGTTCGTGCCGAACAACAGCTCGAAGCCGTCGGCCGTCTGGCCGCGCTCCTTCACGCCGATGAGCGCCGCGTTCTCGAGCAGCCCGTCGATCGGGCCGAGGTCGCGGAGCGCGGATGCCGCCTGCCGCACCGACTCGAGCGACGAGAGGTCGAGCACCACCGACGCGACATCCGCCCCCGGGACCTGCTCGCGCACCGACGTGAGCGCCGCCTCGATGCGCTGCGGGTTGCGGCTCGCAATGATGACCCGGGCACCGGATGCCGCCAGCTGCTCCACCGCGAAGTACCCGATGCCGGCGTTGCCGCCCGTGACCACGAAGGTCTTGCCGTCCTGGCGCGGAAGGTGTCGCGGATCCCAGGTCACGAGGCGGCGGAATCCACAGTGCCGATGGTCGCCGTGGCGATCTGCTCGTGCTGGTGGATCACCTCGGCGATGATGAACGTGAGGAACTTCTCGCCGAACGCCGGGTCGAGGTGCGACTCCTCGGCGAGCGCCTTGAGCTTGGTGATCTGCTGGCGCTCGCGCTCCGGGTCTGCTGGCGGGAGCCCGTACTGCGCCTTCAGCCTGCCCACCTGCTGGGTGAACTTGAACCGTTCCGCTAGCAGGTGCACGAGCGCCGCATCCACGTTGTCGATGCTCTGGCGCAGGCTGAGGAGCTGCGCGGTGGGGTCCGATTCTTCAGGCATACGAAAAGGCTACTCAGTCCACGAGGGTGAGCGTGACGTCGACGTTGCCGCGGGTGGCGTTGGAGTACGGGCAGACCTGGTGGGCGGCATCCGCGAGCTCCTGGCGACGGTCGGGGGCCACGTTCGGCGTGTAGATGTCGAGCTCGACCGCGATGCCGTAGCCGCCGGCACCGTTCGAGCCGATTCCGACGCTGGCCGAGACCTGGGCGTCCTTCGTGTCGAGGCCGAGCCCTTTGCCCACGCCGTGCATGGCGCTCAGAAAGCAGGCGGCGTAGGCCGCGGCGAACAGCTCTTCGGGGTTGGTGCCCTCGCCCGATCCGCCGAGTTCCTTCGGCGGGCGCGTCTCCATGTCGATGCGGTCGTTGTCGGAGCGGACGTGGCCGTCGCGGCCACCCCCGGTCGCGTGGGCGATGGCCGTGTATGCGATATCCATTGATTCAGGCTAACCCCGCGTCGCTGGGCGCTTGTCCGCAATAATCGAGGCATGGCCGACTTCGACGACCTCATCGCCGAGGGCGAGAGTGTGCCTACCGAGGGCTGGGACTTCTCCTGGTTCGACGGCCGTGCCATCGAGGAGCCCACCAGCTGGGGATACTCCCGCCTGCTGCCGCAGCGCTATGCGAGCGCGGTCGCCGTGCTCGACCTCGAGACCGGCGGCGGCGAGGTCTTCTCCGAGGCGCTGGCCGCGACGCCCGTCGCCCCCGCGATCGTGGCCGCGACCGAGTCGTGGGAGCCGAACCTCGAGCTGGCGCGGGTGGCGCTGGCACCCTGGCGCGCCGACGTGCACAACATCGCGGATGCCGCGGACCTCCCCTTCCCCGACGCGACCTTCGATGTCGTCTCGAGCCGGCATCCCACCTTCACCCGTTTCGACGAGATCGAGCGGGTGCTGCGCCCCGGCGGACGGCTGATCACGCAGCAGGTGACCCCGCTCGCCACGAACCGCGAGCTCTACGAGTTCTTCCTCGGCCCGCAGCAGATCGAGCCGGAGGACGGCATCGAGTACCTCCGCTCGAGCGTTGCGGATGCCGGGCTCGAGCTGCTCGACCTGCGCTACGAGGAGTCGCGGGTCGAGTTCTTCGACGTCGGCGCGGTGGTCTACTTCCTGCGCAAGGTGCTCTGGACGGTTCCCGACTTCACCGTCGAGCGATACCGCGACAAGCTGATCGAGCTGCACGCGGAGATCGAGGAGCACTGCGCCTTCGTCTCGCACAGCCGCCACGCGCTG
>JAODAU010000236.1 GCA_025463615.1 Microbacteriaceae bacterium
AACGCCGACGTCGAGGTCAACGGCGACAACTTCCTCGACAGCACCTACAACGCCATCATGCTGGTCAGCGACTTCGGCGTGAAAGACCAGTACTCGATCACGAACGTGCACTTCGCGAACATCCACGTCGACGGCACCGGCACGTCGGTGCTCAGCGCGCGGTCGGCGGGCTCCGCCACCTTCCAGAACGTGGATGCCCGCAATGTGGGCGCCGTCGGCATCAACAACTGCGGCTCGTTCAACTTCACGCCCGCGGGCTCGGAGTTCACGGTGAACGACCTCGGCGGCAACGACGGAGGCGGCACGACCGGCCCGTGGATGGCGTCGTGGGAGCTCCCGAACACCATCACGTGCGACGACCGCCCGCCGGTCGTCGCGCCGCCGGCGCCCACCACCTGGTAGGCGTTTCGGCGGGAGCACGGGCGAGGGCCATCCGCGCGGGGTGGCCCTCGTTCGTGTACCAGACTTGGGGGATGACCCAGCATCTCCTCATCGGCACGTACACCGAGACCCTCCCGCACGTGACCGGCCTCGCGCACGGCGTGCTGGGCACGACCGTCGACGGGGGAGCGCTCGGCGCCGTGGAGACTCTCGCCGCCACCCGCAACCCCTCGTGGCTCACGGTCTCCGACGATGGCCGCGCGGTCTACGCGGTCGCCGAGGCCGCCGACTTCGAGGGCACCGACCAGGGCGGGGTCGTCGCGTTCGCACGGGACCCCGAGTCGGGAGCGCTCACCCTCCTCGGCTCGCAGCCTTCCGGCGGTGCCGAGCCCGCGCACCTCGCGATCGACCCGACCGGCCGCTTCGTGGTCGTGGCGAACTACGGATCGGGCACCGTCGCCGTGCTCCCCATCCTCGAGGACCGATCGCTGGGCGAGGCCACCGACGCCGTGCAGCACTTCGGCTCGGGGCCGGACGCGGCGCGCCAGGAGTCGCCGCACGCGCACCAGGTGGTGTTCGACCCGACCGGCCAACAGGTGATCGTGGTCGACCTCGGGGTCGACTCGCTGTACTTCTACGACCTCGACGAGGCCGGACAGCTGGGGGAGAGGGTCGACGAGCGGTTCACCACGGAGCCCGGGGCCGGCCCGCGCCACGTGGCGCTGCATCCGGACGGCAACCACCTGTTCGTGCTCAACGAACTCGACAGCACGCTGCTGGTGCTGCGGCGTGACGCGAGCGGCTTCGCGCAGGTGCACGCGGCATCCACGCTGCCCGCCGACTTCGAGGGCGCCAGCCTCGCCGCGGAGGTGCGTGTCTCGCCCTCCGGACAGTTCGTCTACACGACGAATCGCGGCGACCTGGACAGCATCGCCGTGTTCGGGTTCGACGCGGATGCCGGCGCCATCGCCCTGCTGCTCGTCGAGCCGTCGATCGCGGCGATTCCGCGCGACTTCGTGCTCACGGCCGACGGCGCTTACCTCATCGTGGCGGGGCAGGAGAGCGACAGCATCGTGACCTTCGCCGTCGACGAGGAGGGCCCGACGCTCACCGAGGTGTCACGGGCGGAGGCGCAGACCCCGGTCTGCGTGGTGCTCGCTTAGGCGAAGATGCGGAACGACGTCAGCTTGTAGAGCGGCGTCAGCAGAGCGAGCAGCGGCACCAGCAGGCGCAGCGTGTAGACGAACACCGTCACCTCGCAGAATCCGAAGATCGCGAACAGCACGATGCCGATCACGCCGAGGATGAGAGACGCGCGGTAGCCCTTCATCGTGAGCAGGAAGGGCGCGGCGAGGCCGACCGAGGCGAACACGATGCCGGTGTCGACGAGGAAGCCCTGCAGCGCGTGACCGACGAAGAGGTGCGTGATGGACCAGAGCACGATCGCGATGGCCCAGAAGATCACGAACGTGAGACCGGCGAGCGGCTTCGACACGGGTGCGTTGGTGTTCGGGGCGGGCTCGGACAGGGTCATGCGGTGCGCTCCTCGATGTGCTGCGGGTCTCTTGACGAAGCTTATCGCAGGGCGGCCAGCGCCTGCTCGTGCAACAGCCCGTTCGTCGCGAGTGCGGAGCCGTGCCACGGGCCCGGCTCGCCGTCCACCGAGGTGAACGTGCCGCCGGCCTCGGTCACGATCGGCACCAGCGCGGCCATGTCGTAGACCTGCAGGTCGAACTCGCCCGAGATGTCGAGCAGACCCTCGGCCACCATCATGTACGGCCACATGTCGCCGTAGTCGCGCGTGCGCCAGACCGCGTGCGAGAGGGCCACGACCTGGGCCAGCTTGCCCGCGTCGTCCCAGCGGGCCAGGCCGCTCAGGCTGGCCGAGGCATCCGCGAGGCCGGCGACCTGGGAGACGTGGATGCGGCGCTCCTCGTTGCTCTCCGGCGACCCGAGCTTCTCGTTCACGTAGGCGCCGCCGCCGATCGAGGCCCACCAGCGCTTGCCGAGGGCGGGCGCACTGACCACGCCGAGCACGGGCTCGCCGTCGACCGCCAGCGAGATCAGCGTCGCCCAGACGGGCACGCCGCGCACGTAGTTCTTGGTTCCGTCGATCGGGTCGATGATCCACTGGCGGGTGGCGTCACCCTCCACTCCGAACTCCTCGCCGCGGATCGAGTCGCCGGGCCGGCTGTCCTGGATGGCGGCCCGCAGCGCGGTCTCGACGGCCCGATCGGCATCCGACACGGGCGTCATGTCGGGCTTGGTCGTCACGACCAGGTCGGCGGAGCGGAAACGGTCCACCGAGATCTCGTCGGCCATGTCGGCGAGGGATCGGGCGAGGGCCAGGTCGGAGGCCAGCGTCGGTTCGGTCACGCAACCAAGGCTAGGGCACGGGGGTTAACGGGAGTTGTCTGTCAGCGACGCCAGCATGCGCTGGAACGAGTCGAGGCGCTGCCTGCCGGCCTCGCCCAGCTCGCCCTCGTCCCTGATCCGCTCGTTCATCGCGCAGTCCGGCGCGTCGGGCAGGTGGGTGCAGCCGCGCGGGCAGTCCTCGGCGATCGCGGCCAGGTCGGTGAACGAGCGCAGGATGTTGTCCGGGTTCACGTGCCCGAGCCCGAACGAGCGCACGCCCGGGGTGTCGATGATCCAGCCGTCGCGGCCGACCCGGTACGAGATCGTGGATGACGACGTGTGCCGCCCCCGTCCGGTGACCGTGTTGACCCGCCCCACGGCCCGGTTCGCGTCCGGCACCAGCGCGTTCACGAGCGTGGACTTGCCCACGCCCGAGTGCCCCACGGCGACCGTGGTGTGGCCGGACAGCAGGCCGATGATGTCCTCGGTGGGGGTGGCGCCGAGCCCGCTCGTGACCGTGCGGATGTCGAGCCCGGCGAAGTTCGCCAGGAACGGCCCCGGGTCGGCCAGGTCGGTCTTCGTGATGCACAGGATGGGGGCGATGCCGGCGTCGAACGCGGCCACGAGGTAGCGGTCCACCAGCCGCGGCCGCGGCTCGGGGTTCGCCGCCGCCACCACGATGAGCATCTGGTCGGCGTTGGCGACGATGATGCGCTCGACCTCGTCGGAGTCATCCGCGCTGCGCCGGAGCACGGTCGTGCGCGGCTGGATGCGCACGATGCGGGAGAGCGTGCCCTCGTCACCGGTCGTGTCGCCGACCAGGTCCACACGGTCGCCGGTGACGATCGCCTGCTTGCGCAGCTCGCTCGCACGGGACGCGAGGCCCTCGTGCTCGTCGGGCGCGCCCTCGTCCACGAGCACCGTGTAGCGGCCGCGGTCGACGGTGAGCACGCGGCCGGTCACCGCGTCGCTGTGCTCCGGGCGGGTCTTGGTGCGGGCGCGGTTGCCCTTCGGATTGGGGCGGTTGCGGGCCTCGTAGTCGGCGTACTTGTCGTCTTCGTCGTCCTCGTCGTCGCCGAGCCAGCTCAATTCAGTAGACCTGAAGCGGGTCGATCGCGACCGGGGCGCCGAGCATCCTGCTCCACAGCTGGCGGAACTGGGGGAGCGTCTTCGACGTCGTCGCGATGTCGTCGATCACCACGCCGTCGACGGCCAGCCCCACGATCGCGCCGGCCGTCGCGATCCTGTGGTCCTCGTAGCTGTGCCACTCGCCGCCGTGCAGCGGGGCCGGGCGGATGATGAGGCCGTCGGGCGTCTCGCTGACGTCGCCGCCGAGCGCGTTCAGCTCCGTCGCGAGAGCTGCGAGCCGGTCGGTCTCGTGCCCGCGCAGGTGCGCGATGCCGGTCAGTACTGTCTCGGAGTCGGCGAGGGCGGCGATCGCCGCGATGGTCGGCGCCAGTTCGCTCGCGTTGTCGAGCTCGATGCCGTGGATGGCGCCGGTGCCGGTCACGGTGAGCTCGCCCGGCGCGCGCCGCACCTCGGCGCCCATGCGCTCCAGGATGCCGGCCAGCTCGTCGCCCACCTGCGTGGTCTCCGCGGGCCAGCCGGTGATCGTGACCGATCCGCCCGCCACGAGCGCCGCGCCGAGGAACGGCCCCGCGTTGGAGAGATCGGGCTCGACGTCGATGTCGATGCCGGCGATCGGATGCGGCGGCACCACCCACACGCCCGGCTCGGGCTGCTCCACCACGACGCCGCGTCGCGCGAGGGTCGCGATCGTCATGCCGATGTGCGCCGCACTCGGCAGCGAGTCGCCCACGTGCCGCAGCACGAGGCCCTCGTCGAAGCGCGGCGCGGCGAGCAGCAGGCCCGAGACGAACTGGCTGGACCCGGATGCATCGATCTCGAGCTCGCCGCCGCGCACCGACCCGGTGGCGTAAAGGCTGAAGGGGAGCGCGCCGCGCCCGTCGTCGCTCACGTCCACGCCGAGCGCGCGCAGCGAGTCGATCGTGGTGCGCATCGGGCGGCGACGCGCGGAGGGGTCGCCGTCGAACGCGACCGGCCCGAGCGCGAGGGACGCGACGGGCGGGAGGAACCGCATCACCGTGCCGGCGAGGCCGCAGTCGATCTGGCTGCCGCCCACGAACTCGGCGGGTGTGACGAGCAGGTCGGGCCCGAAGTCGCCGTCGCCGGGCACCTCCACGATCGAGGTGCCGAGTGCGCGCAGGGCCTGGATCATGAGCTCGGTGTCGCGCGAGTGGAGCGGGCGACGCAGCAGTGAGGGGGAGTCGGCGAGGGCGGAGAGCACCAGCTCGCGGTTGGTGAGCGACTTCGACCCGGGCAGGGCGAGCCGGGCATCCAGCGGCTTCAGCGCACGCGGCGCCGGCCACGGCCCGGTCGTGGTGTCGGGCGGGGTCGCCACATCGTCGCCGAAGGGGTTGAACTCGGCCCCGGAATACTTGAATACCTGCATCGGTTATCAAGAGTATCGACACTTCAGCTCGCGAAACGGAAAACCCCGTGACCATCACCCTCGAACGACCGGCAGCGCCCGCGCGCGCCTTCGTCAGGGCTGCCCCCGGGCGACGGCAAGTAAGCTTGGCGCCGATGACGATTTCTATGGGCGAGCCCACTTCGCCCGACCCAGAACTCCCCGAAACGACCACCGCCGATGCGGCAGCGGCCCCGGTCGACGTGCGCTCCCTCTTCGAGGAGCAGGCGATCCCGTTCATGGACCAGCTCTACGCGGCCGGCCTGCGCATGACGCGCAACCCGTCGGATGCCGGCGACCTCGTGCAGGAGACCTACGCCAAGGCGTTCGCCGCGTTCGGCCAGTTCCAGCAGGGCACGAACCTGAAGGCGTGGCTCTACCGGATCCTCACCAACACGTTCATCAACAACTACCGCAAGAAGCAGCGCGACCCCTACCAGGGCACCATCGACGACCTCGAGGACTGGCAGCTCGGTGGCGCGGAGTCGGTGACCCAGGGTCGCTCGACCCGTTCGGCCGAGGCCGAGGCCATCGACCACCTGCCCGACAGCGCCGTCAAGGACGCACTGCAGTCGATCCCGGAGGACTTCCGCATGGCGGTCTACTTCGCGGACGTCGAGGGCTTCTCCTACCAGGAGATAGCCGACATCATGAAAACCCCCGTTGGGACAGTCATGAGCCGCCTTCATCGTGGCAGGCGAATGCTCCGTGACCTCCTCGCCGAGTACGCGGCGGAGCGTGGCATCGCCACCCCCGCCACTCGCGCGGCGGCCCAACCCGTTATCGCTGGGAGCAAGAAGAAATGACCGACTGCGGTTGCGACAAGGCCAAGGCCGAGCTCGAGGAGTACCTCCACCGCGAGCTCAGCGACCAGGATTTCCGTGATGTCACCGACCACCTCGCCACCTGCAGCGACTGCAGCGACGAGCACCTGATCGGCATCACCCTCACCGCGAAGGTGCAGCAGGCGTGCCAGGAGAAGGCACCCGCCGACCTGCGCCAGAAGGTGCTCTCCATCCTCGCCGACGCGTGAGGCGCCGCCGCTAGATCGTGAGCGCGGTGTCCATCAGCGCTGCCAGCTCCTGCGCGCTGCGCTTCGCCGAACCGGTCGCCGGTGACGCGGATGCCGGGCGCGACGCCACCGAGATGGTGCGCCCCTTGTGCAGCCGCTTCGCCAGCTCGAGGCAGATGAACGGCCAGGCGCCCATGTTCTCCGGCTCCTCCTGGGCCCACATCAGCTCCGCGTTCGGATACGTGTCGAGCACGGCCTCCAGCTGCGCGGTGGGCAGCGGGTAGTACTGCTCGAGGCGCACGAGCGCGACATCCGTGATCTGGCGCTTCTCGATCTCGGCCAGCAGGTCGTAGTAGACCTTGCCCGCCACGAGCACGACGCGCTTGACGGCCGCCTTGTCGGCGACGCGGGTGTCGTCGATCACCGGCTCGAAGCGTCCGCTGGTGAACTCTGCGATGTCGCTGGTCGCACCACGGAGCCGCAGCATCGCCTTCGGGGTGAAGACGATGAGCGGGCGCCGCGGCCGGGCGTAGGCCTGGCGGCGCAGCAGGTGGAAGTACGACGCAGGGGTCGACGGGCGCGCGACGGTCATGTTGTTCTCGGCGCAGAGCTGCAGGTAGCGCTCGATGCGGGCGGACGAGTGGTCCGGCCCCTGGCCCTCGTAGCCGTGCGGCAGCAGCAGCACCACGCTCGAGCGCTGGCCCCACTTCTGCTCGGCGCTCGAGATGAACTCGTCGATGATGATCTGGGCGCCGTCGGCGAAGTCGCCGAACTGGGCCTCCCAGAGAACGAGCGCGTCGGCGCGTTCCACCGAGTAGCCGTACTCGAAGCCCATGGCCGCGTACTCGCTGAGCAGCGAGTCATAGATCCAGAACCGGGCCTGCGCGTCGCTGAGGTTCGCGAGCGGCAGCCACTCCTGGCCGTTCATGCGGTCGTGGAGCACCGCGTGGCGCTGCACGAAGGTGCCGCGGCGGGTGTCCTGGCCGACCATGCGCACCGGAGTGCCCTCGGTGAGCAGCGAACCAAGCGCGAGCAGCTCGCCGAACGCCCAGTCGATGCCGCCGTTGCGGCTCATCTCCACGCGCTTCTTCAGCAGCTGCTGCAGCTTCGGGTGCACGGTGAAGCCGGCGGGCGGGTTGTCGTGCGCGTCGCCGATGAGGGCGATCACCTGCTCGTTCACCGCGGTGGATGTCGGCTCGCCGGCAGCGTCATCCTGCTGTGACTCCGGCCGCTCCAGGTCGGCGATCGCGTTGCCGTCCTGCACGACGATCGGCATCGACCCGGTCTGAGCGGCGTGGGTCTCGGCGAACGCGCGCTCCAGGCGGTCCTGGAAGTCGGCGTGCGCTGCGTCGTACTCCTCCTGCGAGATGTCGCCGCGACCGACAAGCGCGTCCACGTAGAGCGTGCGCACCGAGCGCTTGGCCTCGATGAGGTTGTACATGAGCGGCTGCGTCATCGACGGGTCGTCGCCCTCGTTGTGGCCGCGACGGCGGTAGCAGATGAGGTCGATGACCACGTCGCGGTGGAACGCCTGGCGGTACGCGAAGGCGAGCTCCGCGACGCGCACGACGGCCTCCGGGTCGTCTCCGTTAACGTGGAAGATCGGCGCCTGGATGGTCTTGGCGACATCCGTCGAATAGACCGACGAGCGGCCCTCGCCGGGAGGGGTCGTGAAGCCGACCTGGTTGTTGATGTTGACGTGCACGGTGCCGCCGGTGCGGTACGCGCGGAGCTGCGACATCTGCAGCACCTCGACCACGATGCCCTGGCCGGCCATGGCCGCGTCGCCGTGCACCATGATCGGCAGGGTGCCGAAGGCGCCGAACGGGCCGCGGTCCTGCTTGGCGCGCACGATGCCCTCCATGACGCCGTCGACCGTCTCGAGGTGCGAGGGGTTGGCCGCGAGGTACACGGGGATCTCGCTGCCGTCGAGCGCGGTGAACGTGCCCTCGGTGCCGAGGTGGTACTTGACGTCACCCGATCCCTGCACGGTGCGCGGGTCTTGCGTGCCCTCGAACTCGCGGAAGATCTGGCCGTATGTCTTGCCGGCGATGTTCGTGAGCGTGTTGAGCCGGCCGCGATGCGCCATGCCGATCACGGCCTCGTCGAGGCTCTCGGCCGCAGCACCCTGCAGCAGCGCGTCGAGCAGTGCGATGTACGACTCACCGCCCTCGAGGCTGAAGCGCTTCTGGCCCACGTACTTGGTCTGCAGGAAGGTCTCGAACGCCTCGGCCTCGTTGAGCTTGCCCAGGATGCGGA
>JAODAU010000259.1 GCA_025463615.1 Microbacteriaceae bacterium
GCCTGCTGCTGGCGATCGTCGCCGCCATCGTGATCAGCGGCGGCCAGTCGAGCCTGTGGGGCGGCGTCTTCGCGGCCGCGATCTCGATCACGGTGGTTTTCATTCCGCAGTACTTCCGGGTGATCCGCGCCGAGGCGATCCGGGTCAAGCAGGAGCCGTTCGTGGAGTCCGCCCGGGTGATCGGCGCCAGCGCGCCGCGGGTGATGTTCCGGCACGTGCTGCGCAACTCGACCCGCACGCTGCCGCTGATCCTCACGCTGAACAGCTCGGAGGCGATCCTCACGCTCGCCGGCCTCGGCTTCCTCGGCTTCGGCATCGAGCCGACCGCCGCGGCCGAATGGGGCTACGACCTCAACAAGGCGATCTCGGATGTCACCAGCGGCATCTGGTGGACGTCGATCTTCCCGGGACTCGCGATCGTGCTCGTCGTGATGGGCGTCACGCTCATCGGCGAGGGCCTCAACGACCTGGCCGACCCGCGCCTGCGCACCCGCCGCCGGGCCGACGGCGTGCCGACGCCGGGCGCGGGCAACATCGCGACCACGAGCACGGATGTCGTGGGAGACCTGAGGGACGAGGACCAGTGAGCACCCAGCCGGTAGTCGACATCCAGGACCTGGCGGTCACGTTCGCCACCGATGGCGGCGACGTGCGCGCCGTCGACGGCGTCTCGCTGCAGGTCGAGCCGGGCGAGGTGCTCGCCATCGTGGGCGAGAGCGGCAGCGGCAAGACCGTCACCGCCAAGACGCTGCTCGGGCTGCTGCCGGAGACGGCGACCACCTCAGGCATCGTGTTCCTCGGCGGCGAGGACATCGTGACCGTCTCGCACAAGCGCCTGCGCGAGCTGCGCGGATCCCGCGTCGCCATGGTCTTCCAGGAGCCGTCGAGCGCCCTCAACCCCGTCTACACCGTGGGCTGGCAGATCGCCGAGGGCCTGCGCGCCCACGGCAAGCTGAGCCGCAGCGAGGCGAAGGCGAAGGCCATCGACATCCTGGAGCGCGTCGGCATCCCGGATGCCGCGGAGCGCGTCAACTACTACCCGCACCAGTTCTCGGGCGGCCAGAAACAGCGCATCGTCATCGCGATGGCCCTGGTGCTCGACCCCGCGGTGATCGTGGCGGACGAGCCCACGACGGCGCTCGACGTGACGGTGCAGGCCGAGATCCTCGACCTGCTGCGCCGCTGCCGCGACGAGTTCGGCACCGCGATCGTGCTGATCACCCACAACATGGGCGTCGTCGCCGACCTCGCCGACCGGGTCGCCGTCATGTACGAGGGCAAACTGGTCGAGGAGGCCGACGCGCGCACGCTGTTCGCCGACCCGAAGAACGACTACACGAAGCGCCTGCTCGCCGCCGTTCCCCGCGTGGGCGAGCGCATCACCGAGCCGCGCGTGGTCGAGGCGGGCTCGACCCCGATCGTCAGGGCCGAGAAGATCGTCGTCGAGTTCCCGGGCCGCTTCGGCCGGCCGCCGTTCCGCGCGGTGAACGAGGTCTCGTTCGAGATCGGCCCGCGCGAGGTGCTGGGCCTGGTGGGGGAGTCCGGGTCGGGCAAGACCACCATCGGCCGCGCGATCGCCGGGCTCACCCGCATCACCGACGGCTCGCTCACCGTGCTCGGGCACGAGATGAACGGCTACCACGAGCGCAGGTTCCGCGGGCTGCGCAGTGACATCGGCTTCGTGTTCCAGGATCCGGCCACCAGCTTCAACCCGCTGCTCACGATCGCCGAGTGCGTGGCCGAGCCGCTCGTGGTGCACGGGCGCGCCAAGAATCCGGCATCCGCCCGCAAGCGCGTCGACGAGCTGCTCGAGGCCGTGCAGCTGCCGAAGGCGTTCGGCGACCGCTTCCCGCACGAGCTCTCCGGCGGCCAACGCCAGCGGGCCTCGCTCGCGCGGGCGCTCGCCCTGCAGCCCTCGCTGCTGATCGCCGACGAGCCGACCAGTGCACTCGACGTCTCCGTGCAGGCGCGCGTGCTCGAGCTGTTCGCCGAGCTGCAGCGCGAGTTCGGCTTCGCGGCGCTGTTCATCAGCCACGACCTCGCCGTCGTCGACCTGCTCGCCGACCGGATCGCGGTGCTCTACCACGGCGCGCTGGTCGAGGAGGGCACGGGCGAGCGGGTGCTCGGTGCGCCGAAGGATCCGTACACGCGTCGCCTGCTAGCCTCGCTACCGGTGCCCGATCCTGTGGAGCAGGCCCGTCGCCGGAACGAACTCAAGCAACTGGAGAACACGTAACCGACATGACCGCAACGGGGGAGCGCCTGCCGGTCGTCGTGGCCGACGACCTGTCGATCGAGTACCGATCGAACGTGGCCCCCGGCGAGTTCCTCGCCGTTCGCGGCGTGAGCTTCGCGCTCGGCCAGGGCGAGATCCTGGGCCTGGTCGGCGAGTCGGGGTCCGGCAAGTCGACGCTCGCCCGCGCGATCGCCGGGCTCTCCGGCACCGGCGCGCCGGGCAACGGCGTGCCGCGGATCTGCGGCGGCTCCCTCTCCGTGCTCGGCAGGTCGCTGCGCCACATCGGCCCGCACGGCCGCGACCGCATCACGCTGCGCGTCGGGCACCTGGCCCAGAACGGCGCCGAGACGCTCAACTCCACGTTCACCGTCGCCGAGAACGTGGCCGAGCCGATCTACCGGCGCGACCGGCGCTTCAACACGCGCGAGGCGGCGGATGCCGTGGCCTACCTCATCGACGCCGTGCACCTGCCCCTCAGCGTGATGGACCGGATGCCGTGGGAGCTGAGCAGCGGCCAGCGCCAGCGCGTGGCGCTGGCCCGCGCCCTCATCCTGGAGCCGGTGCTGCTCGTCGCCGACGAACCCACCCGCGGCGTCGACGCGGCCGTGCGCGACGGCGTGCTCGAGGCGCTGCGCCGCCTGCAGGCCGAGCGCGACTTCTCGGCGATCGTGGTGAGCAGCGACCTCGCGGTGGCGACCGCCTTCGGTGGCCGGCTCGCGGTGATGAAGGACGGCATCCTCGTGGGGCTCGGCGAGACCGAGGCGATGCTCGACCACCCGTACGACGAGTACCTCAAGGGCCTCGTGCGCGCCAGGGACCTGGCCGAGCACGCACGCCATCCGAAGACCAGGGGAGACCTGAGATGAGCCAGCACCGCGCCGTATCCGCCCAGCCCGTCGAGCCGATCGCGGCCGACCTGCGCCCCAGCGCCGGCCCGATCGCCGTGATGCCCGAGGCCGACCAGTTCTTCGTCGACGCCGTCGTGGCGGGCGGGGGAGAGGTCGCCGAGGTCTCCGACCAGACGCGCGGGCTCGTCTGGCTGTCGCCGAAGCGGGTCGACGCGCTGGAGCAGACGCTGGACGCGCACCCCGGCATCCAGTGGGTGCAGCTTCCGTTGGCCGGCGTCGACAAATTCACCGACGTGATCGCGGCCCGACCGCACCTGCTCTGGACGAGCGCCAAGGGCGCCTACGCCCAGCCGGTGGCCGAGCACGCCCTCATGCTCACCCTCGCGCTGCTTCGCCTGCTGCCGAAGCGCATCCTCGCCACCTCGTGGGCGACCACCAAGGACGGTACCTCGCTGTTCGGTCTGGAGGTCACGATCGTGGGCGCCGGCGGCATCGCCGTCGAGCTCATCCGCCTGCTGAAGCCGTTCGGCGTGAACATCACCGTCGTGCGGCGCAGCGCCGAGCCCGTCGCGGGAGCGCACCGCACGGTGTCGGCCGAGCACCTGCTCGACGTGCTTCCGGACGCCGACGTCGTCGTGATCGCCGCCGCCGCGACCGCGGAGACGGCCCAGCTGATCGGCGAGACCGAGCTGCGCGCCATGAAGGACACCGCCATCCTGGTCAACATCGCCCGCGGCACGCTGGTGGACACGGATGCCCTGGCCGGCGCCCTCGCGAGCCGCACCATCAGCGGCGCGGGCCTCGACGTCACCGACCCGGAGCCCCTCCCGGAGGGCCACCCGCTCTGGAACGAGGAGCTCGCCATCATCACCCCGCACGTGGCCGACACGCCGGAGATGGTGGAGCCGCTGCTCGCCGTGCGCGTCTCCACGAACGTCGAGGCCTTCCTCGGCGACGGCCGTTTCGAGGGCGTCGTCGACGCCGCCAAGGGCTACTGAGGACACGATTTGGTGCGGGCGCAACCTTTGGTAAAGTAGGCAAGCTGTTTACAGTGATCCTCGATAGCTCAATTGGCAGAGCAATCGGCTGTTAACCGATAGGTTCTTGGTTCGAGTCCAAGTCGGGGAGCTCGAAGGTCGCAAGGGGCTC
>JAODAU010000266.1 GCA_025463615.1 Microbacteriaceae bacterium
GCCGCTCCCGCCGAGGCCGCTCCCGCCGAAGCCGCACCCGCCGAAGCCGCACCCGCCGAGGCCGCACCGGCCGAAGCCGCACCTGTCGCTGAGGCTCCCGCCCCCGAGGCCCCCGCCGCGCCGGTCGAGGCTCCTGCTGCGGAAGCTCCCGCGCCCGCCGCCGAAGCCCCCGCAGCCCCGGCCCCCATCGCCGAAGCCCCTGCCGCGCCTGCCCCCGCTGCCGAGGCGCCCGCGCCCGCCGCTCCCCCGGCTCCCGCCGCCGCACCCGCGCCGGCCCCCGAGTCGAACGCCGGCTACGTGACTCCGCTGGTGCGCAAGCTCGCGAACGAGAAGGGCATCGACCTCTCGACGATCACCGGCTCCGGTGTCGGCGGCCGCATCCGCAAGGAGGACGTGCTCTCGGCGTCCACCGCTCCCGCCGAGGCCCCGGCGGAGGCGCCCACAGCTGCTGCCCCGGCCGCGCTCGAGACCTCGCCCCTGCGCGGTACGAGCGTGCCCATGTCGCGCCTCCGTAAGGTCGTCGCCGAGCGCGCGGTCATCTCGATGCAGACCTCGGCTCAGCTCACGTCGGTGGTCGAGGTGGACGTGACGCTCGTCGCTCGTCTGCGCGACAAGGTCAAGGCCGACTTCCAGGCCAAGACGGGCCAGAAGCTCTCCTTCCTGCCGTTCTTCGCCCTGGCCGCCGCCGAGGCCCTGCGCGCCTACCCGATCATCAACGCCACGATCGACGGCGAGACGATCGTGTACCCGCCGCAGGAGAACATCTCCATCGCGGTCGACACCGAGCGCGGCCTCCTCACCCCGGTGATCCGCGACGCGGGCTCGCTCGACATCGCGGGCCTCGCTGCCCAGATCGCCGACCTGGCCGCGCGCACCCGCGACAACAAGCTGAAGCCCGACGAGCTCGCCGGCGGCACGTTCACGCTGACCAACACCGGTTCGCGTGGCGCGCTGTTCGACACCCCGATCGTGTTCCTGCCGCAGTCGGCCATCCTCGGCACCGGCATCGTCACGAAGAAGCCCGTCGTCATCAGCCAGGACGGCTCGGACGCGATCGCGATCCGCTCGACCGTCTACCTCGCCCTGTCGTACGACCACAGGATCGTCGACGGCGCGGACGCCGCCCGCTTCCTCGTCGCGGTGAAGAACCGCCTCGAGTCCGGCGACTTCCAGGCGAACCTCGGCATCTAGCTCGGCACGTGCTGCGCACGCGGTCACGGGGTCACTCCCGTGATCGTGTCGCGCAGCCGCCATCCGGCGTCCGTCTTCACGACGAGCACGGAGAGGGCGTAGCCGCCGTCCGGTGACGGGTCCCCCAGCCCGATGATTGCCGTGTCGCCCAGGCGCTCGACCAGCGTCAGCCTCTTGGGCACCTCCGGTGCGCGACCCGGGTCGGCCACGTGCGCCCGGTCGTCGGCCAGCGCGGCCGAGCCCGGCTGGTCGACATCGTCGAGGCAGCGCGCGGAGTCGAGCGTGAGGCAGTGCATCCGTTCGACCAGAACGTGCCGAGCCGCTTCCACCGGGTCGTCACCCGAGGCCGCCGGACTCGCACTCTGGAGCGGAGCGGTCGGTGCGGCCGTCGAGTGGGACTGTGCGACAGCGGTGGGCGCGCCGGGTATCGCCGCCGCGCTCGATGATGACGCCGCCGGGATGACGACGAAGGCCACGAGCATGGCAGCCGCGCCGATGCCGCCCACCACCCAGACCGGTCGTCGCACCGACGCCAGGGCCGCACGAAGGCGCGGCACGAGGGTCTTCGCGGGCCCGGCCTCGACGATCTCCGCGAGAGCCTGGCGCAAACCGCCCTGGTCGGGTTCGAGAGGTGCGGCGAGGCTGGCGACGGGCACGTGCCGCACCGGCATCGCGACGTGGTGCGCCGGGTCGTGGGCGGCGATCGCCCGCGCCGGCGCAACGGCGTGGAGGCGGTCGACTAGCGCATCCAGCACCCCGTCCGCGTGGCGGTTCGCCTCGATCCACGCCATGAGGTCCGGCGCGCGGCCCGCCGTGTTCGCGGCGACTGCCGCGACGAACCCGAAGAGCCGCTCGCGATCGGCGATGAGGTCCGGATCCGAGGCGATCGTGGCGGCGGAGAGGGGGCCGGTCGCGATCAGGCGCGCACGTCCGAAGCCCGCGAGCACCGGCGCTCCCTGCTCGTCCAGGAGCACCGAGCGGGTCGAGAGAGCGCCGTGCACGACGCCCCTGCGCTGCAGCTCGGCCACGGTCGCCACAATGGGCGCGGTCGCGGTCACCAGCTCCCCTGGATGCAGTTCGGCTCGCTGACCGAGCAGCTGCGCGATGCTCGGCCCGGGAAGTCTCTCGAGGATGAGGCAGGGCCGACCATCCGCGTCCGTGCCGAGATCGCTCAGCGCGACAACGTGCCGTGATCGTGCCCGCTCCAGCGCGACGATCTCGTCGTCGAACGCCGATGGCTCGATGCCCTCGCGCAGCAGCTTTACCGCCGCGACCCCGTCCGTGCCGGCGTGACCGAGCCAGACCTCCGCCCGCTCACCCTCGCCGATGATCCGCACCAGCCTGTAGCCACCCGCCATCTCCATGCGCCCAGCCTGCATCGGGACAGGACGCCGATTCGGCCGGATGTGGAAACATCCGCCGTCCCGCGCCCTGGGGAGGACGGGACCCGCCCCCTGACCGGGTTAGGCTGATCGGGTGATCGACTATGTCGTCGCGGGGCTAAGCGCCAACTCCGTGCCGTATGTCGAAGCCCTCGGGCTTCAGCGCGCTATCCATCACGACGTCGTCGAGGGCTCGAGGCCCGACACGCTCGTCCTCCTCGAGCACCCGTCGGTCTACACCGCGGGAAAGCGCACGGAGCCCTCCGAACGCCCGACAGACGGCACTCCGGTGATCGACGTCGACCGCGGCGGCAAGATCACCTGGCACGGCCCCGGGCAGCTCGTCGGCTACCCGATCGTGCGCCTGGCCGAGCCGATCGACGTCGTCGGGTACGTCCGCCGGCTGGAGGGCATGCTCATCGACGTGCTCGCCGAGTTCGGCGTCGACGGCGCACAGGTCGAGGGTCGCTCGGGTGTGTGGATCGGCAATGAGAAGATCGCGGCCATCGGCATCCGCGTCGCCTCCGGCGTGACCATGCACGGCTTCGCGCTCAACTGCTCGAACGCGTTCGACGCCTACGACGCGATCGTCGCGTGCGGCATCCGGGATGCCGGCGTCACGTCCATTTCGCGCGTGCTCGGCCGAACCGTCACCACCGAAGAGGTCGCGCCGGTCGTGCAGCGCCACTTCAGCTCCGTAGTGGGAGTGACCGCGTGAGCGCCGCCCCCGACGGCCGCAGGATGCTGCGCCTCGAGGTCCGCAACGCCGAGACCCCGATCGAACGCAAGCCCGAGTGGATCAAGACTCGCGCCAGGATGGGCCCGGAGTACACCGCGCTGCAGAAACTGGTCAAGGACGAGGATCTCCACACGGTCTGCCAGGAGGCCGGCTGCCCCAACATCTACGAGTGCTGGGAGGACCGCGAGGCCACGTTCCTCATCGGTGGCAGCCAGTGCACGCGGCGGTGCGACTTCTGCCAGATCGACACCGGCAAGCCCGCGGACTACGACACCGACGAGCCGCGTCGCGTCGCGGAATCCGTCGTCAGGATGGGTCTGCGCTACGCCACCGTCACCGGCGTCGCGCGGGACGACCTGCCCGACGAGGGCGCCTGGCTGCACGCCGAGACCGTGCGCGAGATCCACCGCCAGTCCCCCGGCACGGGCGTCGAGATCCTGGCGACGGATTTCTCGGGCAACCCCGACCTGCTCGGCGAGGTCTTCTCGTCCCGCCCCGAGGTCTTCGCCCACAACGTGGAGACGGTCCCGCGCATCTTCAAGCGCATCCGCCCGGCGTTCCGCTACGAGCGTTCGCTCGACGTGCTCACGCAGGGCCGTGCTGCCGGGCTGATCTCCAAGTCGAACCTCATCCTGGGAATGGGCGAGGAGCGCGCCGAGGTCAGCCAGGCGCTCCGCGACCTGCACGACGCCGGCACGGACATCATCACGGTGACCCAGTACCTGAGGCCGAGCCCACGACACCTGCCCGTCGCGCGCTGGGTGCGGCCTGAGGAGTTCGTGGAGATCAAGCAGGAGGCCGAGGAGATCGGATTCCTCGGGGTGCTCGCCGGCCCACTGGTGCGCTCGTCGTACCGTGCCGGCCGCCTCTGGGCGCAGTCGATGGCCGCGAAGGGCCGCGAGGTGCCCGAGCACCTGGCGCACCTGACCGATGCTTCGCTGGGGTTCGCTCAGGCTGTGTCATAAGGCCGTATATCCTTACTCCATGGCACGAACGCAGACCCCCGCAGCGAAAC
>JAODAU010000282.1 GCA_025463615.1 Microbacteriaceae bacterium
GCCCTGGTATCCGATTCGTTCGCCCAGCTCGAGCAGAACAAGCAGTACTACCAGTTCAACCAGAACCGGGATGTCGACCGCTACACGATCAACGGCAAGTCGCAGGACACCGTGATCGCCGTGCGCGAGCTCAACCAGGCCAACACCGGGGCGTCGCAGACCTGGTACAACAACACGCTCGTCTACACGCACGGCTACGGCGTCGTGGCGGCGTACGGCAACCAGCGTTCGAGCGACGGGCTGCCCGTGTTCCTGGAGTCCGGCATCCCGGACACCGGCAAGCTGGGCAAGTTCCAGCCGCGCATCTACTTCGGTGAGGCATCGCCCACCTACTCGATCGTCGGCGGCAAGAAGGGCAGCGACATCGAGCTCGACTACCCGGCCGGAGACTCGAGCTCGAGCAAGGACACCAACGCCACGACCACGTTCACCGGCAACGGCGGGCCGAAGCTCGACAACGTGTTCAAGAAGCTGATCTACGCGATCAAGTTCCAGTCGGAGCAGGTGCTGCTCTCGGATGCCGTGACCGACGACTCGCAGATCCTCTACAACCGCGACCCCGTGAAGCGCATCGAGAAGGTGGCGCCGTACCTCACGCTCGACAGCGATCCGTACCCGGCCGTCGTCGACGGCAAGGTGCAGTGGATCGTGGACGGCTACACCACGAGCGACCAGTACCCGTACTCGTCGGTGCTGCAGCTGAGCAACGCGATCAGCGACACCTACACGCCCACGCCGCAGCTGGCGCTGGACAACATCAACTACATCCGCAACTCGGTGAAGGCCACCGTCGACGCGTACAGCGGCAAGGTGACGCTCTACGCGTGGGACGACAAGGACCCGATCCTGAAGACGTGGGAGAAGATCTTCCCGTCGACGGTCAAGCCGATCAGCGACATGAGCGCGCAACTGATCCAGCACGTGCGCTACCCGGCCGACCTCTTCAAGGTGCAGCGCGAGATCCTGGGCACGTACCACGTGACCGACTCGGACACCTTCTACTCGGCGACGGATGCCTGGGTCACGCCGAACGACCCGGTGTCGCCGGCGTCGACGGCCAAGCTGCAGCCGCCGTACTACCTCACGATGAAGCTGCCGGACGACAAGGCCTCGGCCTTCACGCTCTATACGACCTACATACCGAAGTCGCAGGGGACCGGCACGCGAAGCGTGTTGACGGGCTACCTGGCCGCGAATTCGGATGCCGGTAAACAGGCGGGTGTGAAGTCCTCCGACTACGGCAAACTCACCCTGCTGACCCTGCCGAAACAGACCTCGGTTCCGGGCCCGGGCCGCGTGGAGACCACGTTCACCACGGACACGACGGTGGCCAACCAGCTCGCGCTGCTCACCAAGGGCGACACCGAGGTGAAGAAGGGCAACCTGCTCACGGTGCCCGTCGGCGGCGGCCTGCTCTACGTGCAGCCGGTCTACGTGCGGTCGACGGCGGAGACGTCGTTCCCGGTGCTGCGTAAGATCCTGGTCTCGTTCGGCGACAAGATCGCCTTCGAGGACACCCTCAACGCGGCCCTCGACTCGCTGTTCGGCGGGGACTCCGGCGCCGTGGCGGGGGATGGCGGCATCCCGACCGTTCCGGACACCACGACCAACCCGACCACGCCGACCGACAACGGCCAGACCAGCGCGACCGTGAAGGCGGCCCTCGCGGCCGTGCAGTCCGCGCTGAACGACCGTGCTGCCGCGCTGAAGTCCGGCGACCTGTCGGCCTACGCGACCGCGGACGCCGCCCTGGTGACGGCCCTGAACAACCTGTTCGCGGTCGAGAAGTAGGGGGCCCCGGCGCCGCACCCCTCCAACCCGTGGTAAGTTTGTACTCGTAGCGCGGGGTGGAGCAGTTCGGTAGCTCGCTGGGCTCATAACCCAGAGGTCGCAGGTTCAAATCCTGTCCCCGCAACTCAAGTAACGCAAAAGGCCCGGTCACTGACCGGGCCTTTTGCGTTCCCTGCCGTGAGGAGTCATGCGGGCCCCGCCGGCGAGGGGCCCCGGGCGCCGCGTCCAGCGGCGTCTGGGGTAGCCCGGTGGGGACGCCCCGCTGTCTTGCCGCAAGAAAGGCCCGGGCCGAACCCGACCACCCGCATCCCCCGGTCACGGCCCAGCCCGAACCCGCCCCCGCATCCTCCCGTTCACCCCCGCGTAAATTCCGCCCCCTACGCTCCCACTCATGAGCACCCCCTACGCCGCCGCCCCCGACCTGACCGACGTTCTCGGGTACACCGTCCTCGACGAGGATGACGACGACCCCGTGCTCGTCGACCGCTCAGGCACCCACATCGACACCTGGCGCCAGGGCTACCCGTACGACCAGCGCATGGACCGCGACGAGTACGAGCAGCACAAGCGGCTGCTGCAGATCGAGCTGCTGAAGCTGCAGAACTGGGTCAAGGCGGAGGGCCGCCGACTCGTCGTCGTCTTCGAGGGCCGGGACGCCGCGGGCAAGGGCGGCACGATCAAGCGGTTCATGGAGCACCTCAACCCGCGCGGCGCGCGCACGGTCGCGCTGGAGAAGCCGAGCGAGCGCGAGTCGACCCAGTGGTACTACCAGCGCTACGTGCAGCACCTGCCCGCCGCGGGCGAGATCGTGATGTTCGACCGCTCCTGGTACAACCGCGCCGGGGTCGAGCGTGTGATGGGGTTCTGCACCGACGCCCAGTACGAGGAGTTCATGCGGCAGACGCCCCTGTTCGAGCAGATGCTCGTCAGCGACGGCATCGACCTGGTGAAGTTCTGGTTCTCGGTCTCGGCCGACGAGCAGCGCACCCGGTTTGCGATCCGCCAGGTCGACCCGGTGCGGCAGTGGAAGCTCTCGCCGATGGACATCGCGTCGCTCGACAAGTGGGGAACGTACACCGCGGCCAAGGAGGCGATGTTCGCGGCCACCGACACCCCCGCGGCTCCCTGGACGGTCGTGAAGAGCAACGACAAGAAGCGCGCCCGCGTGGAGGCCATGCGGCACGTGCTCTCGCTGTTCGACTACGCGAACAAGGACGGGTCGATCGTGGGCCGGCCGGACGAGCGGATCGTGGGTTCGGCATCCACCGTCTACGAGCAGGGCGAGAACGCGTCGTAGTAGCTGAGCGCTCAGGGCCGAACCCGCGACCTCACCGCGTCGAGCGGGGCGATCGCGGCACGCCCGAGCAGCCGCTCCAGCGGGCCATCCTCTGTGGAGGCCCACCCGGATCGGATGACCCGGTACAGCTCGAGCAGCCCGTCGGCGAAGGCGGGGTTGAGGTCGATCGTCTCGAGATACTCACGGTATCCCTCGTCGTCGACCGGCTCGTAGTCGATCGCTCGAGCCGACACGTCGCTCGCCAGGCCGGCGAGATCGTTCCAGTCGACGGCGGCCGGATTGCGCAGCTCGACAATCTCGCGCGAATGGTCGTCGCTCGTCAGCACCGTCGCCGTCGCCTCGATGAGGTCGCTCACGGCCGCCGGGCGGATGACTGCTGACCCGGCCGGCGCCACGAGGCGCCCATCGCGGATCGCCCACATCACATCGCGCGCGACCGCGTCGGCGATTCCATAGCCGAATCGCAGGATCGTCCAGTCCGCCGACGTTGACGAGAGTCGTGCCTCCGATGCTCGGTAGTCCCCGATGGCGGCGAGGTCGCAGTGCTCGAGGTCCGGCCAGCTCGTCATCACCACCCGGGGCACGTTCGCCGCCCGGGTCGCGTCGATCGCATTCGCTATCCGCTGTTCACGCAGGGCGGTCACCGTGCCGAAGAAGGTGGCGTTGATGAGCACGACGTCCGCTCCGGCGAACGCGTGTACCAGCTGATCCGGGTTGTCGAAGTCGGCGGCTCGCACGTCGGCGCCGCGCTCGCGCAGTTCGTCGGAACGGGAGGGATCCCGCACTGTGGCGACCAGCTCACCCACTCCCGCGTCGAGCAGCGCACGCGCCACCCCGCCGCCGAATTCGCCGTTCGCTCCGGTCACCACGATCCTGCTCGTCACGTTCTCCCTGGGTATCATCGATGCGGGGCCTCCGCCCCGGTTAATATACGGGGCGCACGCCCCGCTTCGCAATGGAGAGCCGTGCCATCCACCCCCGGTCAGCGAGCCGACGCCGTTCTCAACCGCGCCCGCATCCTCGCTGCGGCTCGCGAAGCCTTCGCTTCCGAGGGCGCGGATGTGCCTCTCGACGAGATTGCGCGGCGCGCGGGAGTCGGCGCCGGCACCGTGCATCGGCACTTTCCGACCAAGCGCGACCTGATCAGCGCGGTCGTGGTCGACCGCTTGGCGGGGCTGGCGGATCGGGCGAGCGCGCTCCAAGCCGCACCGGATCCGACCGACGCCTTCTTCACCTTCCTGCGGGAGCTCACGGATGAGGCGGCGCACAATTCGGCGCTGACCCACGCTCTCGAGGGGGAGGGACTGGGGGCGGATGCCGCGTCGGCCGGGGCATCGCTCAGCGCGGCCCTTTCCGCGCTCCTCACCCGCGCTCAGCGGGCGGGCACCGTGCGCGAGCCGCTGTCGGTGGGCGAGCTCCACGCGATCGTCGGCGGTGTGATCGCGATGGAGCGCGGCCTCGGAGAGACCAACAGGGGTGTGGGGCTGGACATCGTGATCCAGGGGCTGCGAAGGCAACCGTGAGGCGCGCGCGGTGACGGACCGCGCGAGCAACACGCCGTGATCAGGGCGGCCATGGCGGCGTTTCGCGCGGGATGTCCGTCAGCGCGGGCACGACCCCGGTGTACCGCGACTGCGGGCGCAGCCGCAGCGCCGGCCGCGTGTACTCGTCGAGGATGTGGGCGACCCAGCCGGCCACGCGCGAGACGGCGAAGAGCAGCTCGCCGGCATCCCGCGGCATCCCCGCGCCGACCACGAGGGCGGCCAGCGCCAGGTCGAGGTTGGCGGGTCGCGGGCTCCGGGCGGCGACCACCGCGCGGACCCGGTCCGCCGCGGCGATGACGTCGTGGAACGCGGGCATCGGCCGCATCAGGTCGAGCAGGTGGCGGGCGCGCGGATCCTCGCGGCGGTAGACGACGTGGCCGAAGCCGGGGATCGAGCCCGTCGCCTTGAGCTGCGTCGAGATCGCGTGCTCGGCGTTGCCCGAATCGAGAGTGGAGCGCAGCAGGTCGACCGCCGCCAGGCTCGCGCCGCCGTGGATCGAGCCGTCGAACGCACCGAGCGCCGCAGTGACCGCCGCGTACGGGTTCGATCGAGCGGACGCCGCGACCCGCGCCGCGACCGTAGAGATCGCGAGGTCGTGCTCCATCGAGAGCACCATCGTCGCGTCGAGCAGCCGGATGTCGTCGGCCGTCGGCGGGCGCTCCGTCAGCTTGGCCCACAGCCGCCCCGCGATCGGCGCGGAGGGCGACGGGCGCGCGCCCGCATCCGGCAGCGCGTCGACGATGGTGGCGATGAGCCGCGCGCCCACTTCGCGCGGGTCGGCGTGGTCCCGCGCGGCGTCCCACGATCCTGCGATCACGACGGCGAGCGCCATCCGGTCGAGAAGTCGCGCTGAGGAGCCGAGCCCGGCGGAGCCTCGCCGCACCGCCGACACCACGCGCGGCGAGCTCGCGAACGGGCCGGCCGGCCCCGCCCAGAGCAACGCGACCGCCTCCTCGAAGGTGAGGGTCGCGGCGAGGTCGGTCGCGAGCCGGCCGCGGAAGTACAGGCGATCGCCGTCGATGAGCGCCAGGTCGGAGTCGAGCACCATCAGCGGCCGCCCCTGCCGCGCGGCCTCCGCCGGCCGCCGCCGCGACGCCGCGAACGCCTCCACGTCGAGCGGGTCGAAGGTCGTGCCGCCGGTCTCGTCGCGCTCACCGGCGAGCTGCCCCCTCGCGACGTAGGCGTAGAGGGTCTGCAGCTTGATGTCCAGGCGCGCCGCCACCTGCGCCGACGTGAGCCGCGGCATCCGCATGAGACCTCCCCTCCCAGGTTGATCGGATCAACCAGAACTTGCCCCGAATCAACCCCGGTGCTGGGCTAAGCGTAAAGCAAGGAGACCCCCATGACGCTGCTCACCCGAATGGACGACACCCCGATCGCCGTGCCGCGCGGCATGGCCAACGTGGTCGTCACCGACACCACGCTCGGCGGCGTCCGCGGCACCGAGGGTTTCTACCACTACCGCCAGTACTCGGCCACGGACCTCGCGCGCACGCGGTCGGTCGAGGATGTCTGGCAGCTCCTGCTCGACGGAGCCCTGCCCACCCCGGGGCAGCGGTCGGCCTTCGCGTCGGAGGTCGCCGCGGCATCCACCCCGTCGGCCGCCGTGCGCGACGCGCTCCCGGCGATCGCGGCAGCCGTCTCCGGCCTCGCGGGGCTCCTCACCGCGCTCTCGATCGAGGGGGAGGGGATGGCGCCGCTCTTCGACATCACGCCCGGCG
>JAODAU010000299.1 GCA_025463615.1 Microbacteriaceae bacterium
TCATCGAGACGTGGATCGACTACAAGCGCGAGAAGGAGCTCCTCCCCTTCGCGCAGCGCCCGCACCCCTTCGAATATGAGCTGTACTACGGGGTCTAGACGCCACCAGCTTCAACGACGGCCGCGCCCTCCGGGGTGCGGCCGTTGTCATTTGTGAGTCGCCGAACAACGAAAACGCAGGAGTTTCGACGGAAGGAGCGGCAAAAGGCATCCATAGACGGCGGCGCGGCCAGATACTCCTGCGTTTTTGTTACGCGGGATGGCCCAATTTCACGAAGGCGCGTCTCATCGTCACCCCGTCGTCGAGGGCCGCCGGTTCGGCCCGTAGAACCGCTTCTCGAACACCTGGCGCGCAAGTCGCGTGACGCGCAGGTAGTCCTCCTCGAGCCGGCTCGCCGAGCCCGGCGGATACTCGAGCAGGCGCGCGACGCCCTCGAGCTGCTGGCGATCCGTGGGGAGAACGTCAGAAGTCTTCGAGGTCCACAGCGTCATCGCCGAGCGGGCACGGGATGCCAGCACCCACGCCGCGCGCAGCTTCGCGGCATCCGCTGCCGGAAGCAGGCCCTCCTCCTCGGCCGCGGCGAGGGCGCGGAGCGTCGAGGTCGTGCGCAGGCCATTGACCCGCGCACCCTGCTGCAGCTGCAGGAGCTGCACGAACCACTCGACGTCGCTCAGCGATCCGCGGCCGAGCTTGAGGTGACGGCCTGGGTCGGCGGCCTGGGGCAGGCGCTCCGCCTCGACGCGGGCCTTGATTCGCTTGATCTCCCGCACCGCCTGGTCGGCGATGTTCTCCGGGAAGCGCACCTCGTCGGCGAGCTCCTCGAACGCTGCGAGCACGCCGGGGTCGCCTACGACGCCACGGGCGCGCAACAGGGCCTGCGCCTCCCAGGTGAGCGACCAGCGTTCGTAATAGGCGCGGTACGACTCGAGCGAGCGCACGATCGCACCGTTCTTGCCCTCGGGCCGGAGGCCGATGTCGAGGTCGAGCGGGATGCGCAGGTCTTCGGTCAGTCGCGCGAGGGCGTGCACGATCTGCTCGGCGCGCTGCTGCGCCTCCTCGTCGGATGCCCCGGCCGGCCGGTACACGTACATGACATCTGCGTCCGACCCGAAGCCGAGCTCGGCTCCCCCGTAGCGTCCCATGGCGACGATGCCGAACTCGATGCCGTCGCCGTAGTTGTGGGCGAGCGCGAGGGCTCCCGTGAGTACGGCGGTCGTGACATCCGACAGCGCCTGACCCAGCTCCTCGACCGTGATCACCCCGAGGATGGCGGCGAGCGCGAGGCGCAGCACCTCGCGGCGGCGGGCGGTGCGCAGGGCGAGCGCCGCGGCATCCTCGTCGCCTGTATGCCGCGCGACGATGGCCTGCGTCTCTTCGAGCAGCAGGGCGAGCGGGCGAGGGCGCAGTTCATCGTCGTTCTCGAGCCAGGCCGCAGCCTCCGGAATGCGCTCGAAGAGGTCGCCGACGAACCGAGAGCCCGAGAGCACATGGGTCAGCCGTTCGGCGGCGCCCGACGAGTCGCGCAGCATGCGCAGGAACCAGTACGCCTCGCCGAGGTCTTCGCTCAGCCGACGGAAAGCGAGCAGCCCATGGTCGGGATCGGCACCCTCCGCGAACCATTGCAGCATGACGGGCAGGAGGTTGCGCTGGATGGTCGCTCGGCGGGAGACCCCGCCCGTGAGGGCCGCGATGTGGTTGAGCGCGCCGCGCGGGTCCCGGAACCCGATCGCTGCGAGTCGCGCCTCGGCCTGCTCGCTCGACAGCGCGAGCCCGTCCTCGTGCAGCGCGGCGACCGCGGACAGCAACGGGCGGTAGAACAGGCGCTCGTGCAGGCGACGCACGGCATGCTTGGTGCGCTGCCACTGCTCGGTCAGGTCGGCCGCATTGGTCGCGAGACCGCTCGCCCGCGCGAGCACGCGCAGCGCATCCGGATCGGTCGGCATGAGATGGGTGCGCCGCAGCCGCGACAGCTGCAGCCGGTGCTCCAGGAGGCGCAGGAACCGGTAGTCGCGGGAGAACTCGGCGGCCTCGACGCGGCCGATGTAGCCCTGCTCGGCGAGCGCGACAAGAGCCGGCAGCGTCGCGACCTGGCGCACCGCGGGGTCGGACTGGCCGTGCACGAGTTGCAACAGCTGGATGGTGAATTCGACGTCGCGCAGCCCGCCGGGTCCGAGCTTGAGCTGCACGTCGAGCTCGTCCGCCGGGATGTTCTGGGTGACGCGCTCGCGCATGCGCTGCACGGACTCGACGAAGTTCTCCCGCGACGCGCTCGACCAGACCTTGGGTGCGACGCCGTCGACGTAGCGCTGGCCGAGCTCGAGATCCCCGGCGAGCGGCCGAGCCTTGAGCAGTGCCTGGAACTCCCAGCTCTTCGCCCAGCGCTCGTAGTACGCGAGGTGCGACTCGAGCGTGCGCACGAGGGCGCCGTCCTTGCCCTCCGGCCTGAGGTTGGCGTCGACCTCCCATAGTCCCGGCTCTACGCCCACGTCGTGGATGCCGCGCATCGCCTGCACGGCAAGTCGCGTGCCGATCTCGATGACCCTGTCGTCCGCGAGGCCCTCGGAGCCCTCGGCGACGAAGATCACGTCGACATCGGACACGTAATTGAGCTCGCGCGCCCCCGCCTTGCCCATGCCGATGATCGCGAGCCGCGTCGCCGCTATCTCCTCGGCCGGGAATCGGACCTCACGCCTGGCGACCGCGAGCGAGGCATCCAGGGCTGCACCCGCGAGGTCGGCGAGCGCTGCGGCGACCCGGTCCACGGCCGCGAGCGGGTCCGTCTGGGCGAGGTCCCAGGCCGCGAGTTGTGCGAGATGGCGGCGGTAACGCACTCGCAGCGCAACCCAGGCGGCGTCGCCGAAGAGGCCGTCGACGGAAGCGAGCAGGTCCGTCTCGTACTCGTCGGGAGTCGGCGGGGCCGCCAGGGCGGTGCGCAGGGCGGCGAGCTCGGAGGGATGCCGCTCGAAGAACTCGCCCAGCCCCGCGGACGCCCCGAGCAGCTGCACGAGCCGGCCGCCGGAATCCTCGTCCCGCAGCACCGCGGCGACCTCGCTCGGCGACTGCTCGCGCAGCCGCATGAGCAGCCGGAGCGCCTGGTCCGGGTCGGCGGCGCTCGCGAAGTGCGGCACGAGTTCGGGAGCGCCGAGCGTGCCGAGGCGCTCACTCGTGCCGCCGAGCTCGGCGAAACCGAGTCTCGCCAGTTCAGTCAGCGTCGTCTGGTTGCGGGACATGATGAAGCGGGATCGCTACAGGATCTCGAGGTTGCTCTCCAGCTCGTACGGCGTGACCTGCGCGCGGTATTCCTTCCACTCGCGGCGCTTGTTGAGCAGCACGTAGTTGAACACCTGCTCGCCCAGCGTCTCGGCGACGAGCTCCGAGTCCTCCATGAGGGAGACCGCGTGGTCGAGGCTCGCGGGCAGCTGGTTGTAGCCCAGCGCACGGCGCTCGGCATCGGAGAGCTCCCAGACGTTGTCTTCGGCCTCTGGCGGCAGCTCGTATCCTTCCTCGATGCCCTTCAGCCCGGCCGCGAGCAGCAGGGAGAAAGTGAGGTAGGGGTTGGCCGCCGAGTCGATCGCGCGATACTCGACCCGAGCGCTTTGGCCCTTGTTGGGCTTATAAAGCGGCACGCGCACGAGCGCAGAGCGGTTGTTGTGGCCCCAGGTGACGAAGCTCGGCGCCTCATCCCCGCCCCACAGCCGCTTGTACGAGTTGACGAACTGGTTGGTCACGGCCGTGATCTCTGGGGCGTGCCTGAGCAGACCCGCGACGAACTGGCGGCCGATCTTGGACAGCTGGTAGTGGCCACTCGCATCGAAGAACGCGTTCGTGTCGCCCTCGAACAGCGACATGTGGGTGTGCATCCCAGAACCGGGATGCCCGGACATGGGCTTCGGCATGAACGTGGCGTACACGCCCTGCTCGATCGCCACCTCCTTGATCACCGTGCGGAACGTCATGATGTTGTCGGCCGTCGTGAGGGCGTCCGCATAGCGCAGGTCGATCTCGTTCTGGCCGGGCCCGGCCTCGTGGTGGCTGAACTCCACCGAGATGCCCAGGTCTTCGAGCATCCGCACCGAACGGCGGCGGAAGTCGTGCGCCGTGCCACCGGGCACGTTGTCGAAGAAGCCGGCCGAGTCCACGGGAACCGGCGAACCGTTCTCGAGCTTGGACGACTGGAGCAGGTAGAACTCGATCTCAGGGTGCGTGTAGAAGGTGAACCCGCGGTCAGCGGCCTTGGCGAGCGAGCGCTTGAGCACGTTGCGCGGATCGGAGGCGGCGGGCTGCCCGTCCGGCGTGGTGATGTCGCAGAACATCCGGGCCGTCGGGTCGATCTCGCCGCGCCACGGCAGTATCTGGAACGTCGTCGGGTCAGGATGCGCGAGCATGTCGGCCTCGTAGGCGCGGGTGAATCCCTCGATCGCCGAGCCGTCGAAACCCAGCCCCTCGGCGAATGCGCCCTCGACCTCCGCTGGAGCGATCGCCACGCTCTTCAGGGTGCCGACCACATCCGTGAACCAGAGGCGGATGAACTTGATCCCTCGCTCTTCGATCGTGCGAAGAACGAAGTCGCGCTGCTTGTCCATCCTGCCCCTTTCGTTTCGGTTACAAGGCTAGTGGTTTCCGCCTGAAATCGCCGTGAGCAGCTCTCGACGACACGTCACTAGACTTGCTCCATGCCAGAGGACGAGCCAGCCAGCGCGACGCCCGAGCCGGTCAGCGCGATGCAGCAGC
>JAODAU010000349.1 GCA_025463615.1 Microbacteriaceae bacterium
TCGGCGACTGGGGCACGCCGTTCGGCATGCTCATCGAGCACATGCTCGGCGAGGATTCGGCCGCGGACCACACGATCGGCGACCTCAACAGCTTCTACCAAGCGGCCCGCGCCAAGTTCGACACCGATCCCGCTTTCGCGGACCGCGCCCGGAAGCGAGTCGTCCTGCTGCAGGGCGGTGACGAACCGACGCTGGAACTGTGGCGGAAACTCGTCGAGGAATCGGCTCGCCACTTCGAAAAGGTCTACGAACTTCTCGGCGTCCAGCTCACTCCTGAGGACATCTACGGCGAAAGCTTCTACAACCCGTTCCTCGCCGAAGTCATCGATGAGCTCGAAGCCGACGGGCTGACCGAAATCAGCGACGGCGCGGTGTGCGTCTTCCCGCCCGGGTTCGTGAACCGCGACGGCGACCGGCTGCCGCTGATCATCCGCAAACGCGATGGCGGCTACGGCTACGCGACGACGGACCTCGCCACCGTCCGCTACTGGACCAAGGAACGCGGCGTCACGGATCTGCTCTACGTCGTGGGTTCGCCGCAGGCCCAGCATTTCGCGATGGTCTTCGCCGCGTCCCGCCAGGCGGGCTGGCTCACCGACAAGCACCACGCCGAGCACATCGGGTTCGGCACGATCCTTGGCGAAGACGGCAAGACCATGCGGACCCGCGCCGGGGGCACGGTCAAGCTGGCCGAGCTGCTTACCGAGGCCGTCGACCGGGCGACGTCGATCGTCGCCGAACGCAGTGAGCTCAGCGCGGACGAGCAGGCCGGGGTCGCCCGTGCGGTCGGGATCGGCGCGGTGAAGTACGCCGACCTCTCCGGCGACCGCGAGCGCGACTACACCTTCGACTGGGATCGCATGCTCTCGATGGAGGGCAACACCGCCGTCTACCTGCAGTACGCGAACGCCCGCATCCAGTCGATCCTGCGCAAGGCGGGCGACGCCGATGCCACGCAGGTCCGGCTGACCGCTCCGGCCGAACGGGAGCTGCTGCTGACCCTCGTCCGGTTCGCCGCCGCGGTGCAGTCCGCGGCGACGACATACTCGCCGCACAAACTGTGCACGTTCCTCTACGAGACCGCCGCCGCGTTCTCCCGCTTTTACGAGCAATGCCCGATCCTCAAGGCCGACGTCCCCGACGACGTCCGGAGTTCACGGCTCGTGCTGGCCCGGCTCACCTCGAACACGCTGGCACTCGGGTTGTCGCTGCTGGGGATCGATGCACCTTCACCGATGTAACAGCACTGTTGTATCTGCTACCGTCGACAGGTGACCCAAGACTGGTCGGCGGTGGCCGACGTCCTGATGAACCAGCTGACCGAGCACTACCTGCACCCGGACGTGG
The DNA here is from genome assembly GCA_025463615.1 of Microbacteriaceae bacterium. The sequence continues at coordinate 1,348 of JAODAU010000349.1, forward strand.
CCGAGCGGATCTGCGCACGGATCCGTTTGGCCGACTACCAAAACCTCGCCGACGAGCGGGCGTTCGCCGACGCCGTCACCGAAGACATGCAGTCGGTCAACGGCGACCTGCACCTGTTCGTCCAGTACAGCGAAGAAGAACTACCCGAAGAGTCCACAGTGGACGAATCACCGCTACGGGCCGAACAGGCGATGCTCACCGGCCACGGGTTCGCGAAAGTCGAACGCCTGCCCGGCAACGTCGCCCTGCTCGACATCCGGAAGTTCTACGACCCCACCGTGGCCGGTGCGGCGGCGATCGCCGCGATGCACCTCATCGCAAGCGCCGACGCGCTGGTGCTCGACCTGCGGAACAACCGCGGCGGCGAGCCCGAGATGAACGCGCTGGTTTCGGGCTTCCTCTTCGACGAGCGGACCCATCTCGTCGACCTGTACTTCCCGGCCGCGGACCGGACACTCCAGTACTGGACGGATTCCTTCGTTCCCGGACCGGCTTTCGGCGGCACGAAACCGATCTGCGTACTCATCGGCGGCCGGACGATCTCGGGCGGCGAAGGAATGGCGTTCCAGCTCCAGCAGTCGAAACGCGCCACCCTGATCGGCGAAACCACGGCAGGGGCCGGAAACTTCCACTATCCGCTTCGCCTCACCGCTCATCTGCTGTCCGCGATCCCGTCGGGATATCCCATCGACCCGGTCTCCGGTGGGCAATGGGAAGGCGTTGGCGTCCAGCCGGACATCGCGGTCCCAGCTGGACAAGCCCTGGACGTCGGCTACCGGATGGCGCTGGAGCATGCACTCGGCCTCGGCGAAGCAGGTGCACGGCGTCAGATCGCCGAGGACGCCAGAACCGCCCTCAGTCGGCTCCGTGATCGCTGAACACCTTGCGATTGAGCGGCGGGACCGCGCTGAAGAACCGGAGCAGGCCTTTGAACATGATCCTGCCGGCGCGGTTCCCGGACACGAACTGGTCGGCGGCGCGCTCGGCCGCTTTGACCGCCGCGAACCCGTAGCCACGCATCTCCCGTTCGTAGTCCGCGATCGCGGCCGACAGCTCGATCTCCCCGAGAGAGGCCGCGATCAGGTTGCGGCGCAACAGATCCGCGTCGCGCAGCGCGATGTTCGCGCCGACACCGCGAAACGGGGTCATGCTGTGGATCGCGTCTCCCAGCAGCGTGATGTTCGTGCTCGGCCAGGGCTCGACCGGCACCGAAGTCAGGATCGGCAGTAGCGAA
>JAODAU010000317.1 GCA_025463615.1 Microbacteriaceae bacterium
ACGCACCCGCCGGGCCAGAGTGTGGAGGTCGGCGATCGTGAAGTCCGGTGCGCGGGTGACGAGTTCGTGTTCGGCGATCTGCCGCTTCTCGGTGGAACAGCGTGAGGCTGCGGCTTCGAGTTCGCGGACGATGATCTCGGCGGCCGCTATCCCCAATTCGCACGACGCGATCGCGGCCGCAACAATCGGATACTCGGCGGGCAACGGCGTGCCATCCAATGCCTGCCGTGCCCGTGTGGCAAGGCCGACGGTGCAGTACCGTTTCGCCTCCTGCACGGTCACGTGCCACAGGTCAGCAAGCATCAACTCCGGCCGCGCATACCCCGCCCGCCGGGAGAGGCCGTCCTTGTCCAGCGACCGATCCGACAACGCCGCGAACTCCCCAGCCGCGACGATCAGCCGGGCATCCAGCTCGCGCTTCTCATGCGCGAGAGATGCCAGGGCGGAGAGGACGGGTGTTGTGGTCACGTAATCATTCTTGCGGGCACCACTGACATTCCTCGGCGAGAAGCATCCAGCGGGTGAGGTCTCGACAAGCTCGACCCGCTGAAGACGAGCTCGACCCACCCCTGGAAGGCAGCTCGACCCGCTGAAGGCGACCTCGACCCGCTGCGCGCCTAGCGGCCCTTCGGCGCGGGCGTCCGCACGAGCCCGCGGGTGAGCGACAGGCGAAAGACCAGCACCGCGATCGACACGAAGGTCAGCAGCGCCCACATCCCACCGGGCACGGCGTAGGCGAGCGAATCGAAATAAGGGATGCCCGACTCGACCACCGGCCAGAGCAGCGCCGACAGGCCGAGCATGGCGATGAAGAACTTCGGTGGCCGCGACAGCCCGGCGACGAGCCAGGCCAGCGCGATCACGAACGCGGGGATCAGGCGGGGAGTGAGCAGCATGAGCGGACCGCTGTAGCTGAACACGATCACGACCACGGTCGAGACGACGATGAAGAGGGCCGACGCGAAGAACGCGAACGTCCAGCCGGGGCTCGGAGCCGGCTGGGTCGCCGGCTGCGGTCGGGAGGGCTCAGCATGCTCGCGCGGTACGTAGCTCGCGGCGGGCTGCGAAGAGCGTCGGGCTCCGACGGGATGCAGCACGCGCATCCGCTCATCCAGCTGCCGTCTCAGGGTGGGATCGAGCAGCACACGCTGTGCCTCGTTGAGGCGCAGTGTCATCGCCGCGCCCGCGGCACCGGCTGCATCCGGGTGGTACATCCGGATCAGTCGACGATATGAGGTACGAATCTCTTCCGCTGTGGCTTCGGGCGTCACGCACAGCAATTCGTAATGGCTCGGGGGTTCCATTGATCCCGAGCATAGGCCATTTCGCGGGCGCGATGTGGAGTAGTTTTCGGGGGTGGAGAGTCGACGCGTGAGGCCGGTTCCCGACGCCCGGCTGCTCACCGGGATCGCCGGTATCTCGGTCGCGGTGTTCCTGCTGGTCGAGTTCTTCGTGCGCGTCTCGCTCGGCCCCAGACCGCCCCTGGACGAGTCCGCGGCGCTTTCCGAGTTCATCGCCCGCACCAGCACGCAGACGCTGGTGATCACGCTCGCCGACACCCTCGTGATGGCGAGCCTCATCGTCTTCCTCGCCGGCTTCCGCCGCCTGGTGGAGATGGCCGAAGGCGAGCTCGAATGGATGACCGCCATCATCTTCGGCGCCGGCCTCACCTTCGTGGGCGTGACCCTGGTCGGCGACTCGCTGGAGGCCGGCGCGGCCCTCGGCACCGTGGGCAACCACCCCGACCCGTCCGCGATCCGCGCGCTCACCGAGGGCTACCTGCTCATCTTCGGCCCGATCAGCTACGTGCTCATCGCCCTGGTCGCGGCCGTGTCCGGCTACGTGACGTTCGCGTCGGGCGCATTCCCGCGCTGGACGGGCGTGCTCGCCGTCGTCGTGGCCGTGCTCAACATCGTGGCCATCTCGTTCACGTTCGGCGGCACCGACAATAAGGACTTCTACTCGGTGGGCGGGTGGGGCGGCGCCGGCTTCGCCACGTTCCCCTGGCTGGTGTGGGTGATCGTGATCGCGGCCCTCTGCCTTTCGCGTCGGCGCGCACCCGCGGTGCTCGACTAGACCGCGAGGCGGGTGTCCGTCAGCTGCTCGGCGGTGGCCCAGAGCCGGGCCGGGAGCGTCGGGTCCTTGCGGGCGCTGCGCGGAATCCGCGTCCTCTTGGTCGCTCCGACGAGTCCGCCGAATCCGCGCGGCCCGTAGTACGCGCCCTGCTCGGCGGCGGGATCGGTGGCCGCGAAGAGCAGCGGCTCGACCCCCTGCTCGACGGACTGGGAGGGGATGAATGTGCGGTCCCTCGGCTGTGCCTGCCTGGCGGCATCCTTGCCCAGGTTGCGGCCGGCCGTCTGCAGGTTGGTGCGGGTGTAGCCCGGGTGCGCGATCGTCGACAGCAGGCCGAGGTTCTTCTCGCGCGAGATCTCGGCAAGCTGCATGCCCATGAGCATGTCGGCCAGCTTGGACTGCCCGTATGCCGAGAACGGCACATATCGTTTGGCCCGGCTGATGTCGTCGAAGGCGATGCGGCCCGCGTTCGCCACGCCGCTCGACATGGTCGCCACACGCGGGGCGGAGGACTCGAGGATGCGCGGCAGCAGCAGCACGGTTAGCGCGAACGGGCCGAGGAAGTTCGTGCCGAACTGCAGCTCGAAGCCATCCTTGGTGAGCATGCGCGTCGGCGGGATCATCACGCCGGCGTTGTTGACGAGCACGTCCACCGGCGTGCCGTCGTCGATGATGGATGCCGCGAACGCCCGCACACTGTCGAGGTCGGCGAGGTCCAGCTGTCGCACCTCGAGCTTCGCCCCGGGAGTCTCGCGCAGGATCTCGGCCTTCGCCTCCTCGCCCTTCGCGGGCGTGCGCACCGCCATGATCACCTCGCCGCCGGCCGCGGCGATGCGCCTCGTGGCTTCTTTGCCCGTGCCGCTGTTGGCCCCGGTGATGATGAAGCGCTTGCCGGTCTGGTCCGGGACGGTGTACATGCTGGCTCCTAGTCGATGGACGTCGGGGGCTGTTTCTCCCAGCGCTGGCTCCAGCCTACGAGCGGCTGCAGCGAGTCGAGCAGGTCGGCCCCGCGATCGGTCAGCCGGTAGCGCACCTGAACGGGCATGGTGGCGATGACCTCGCGCCGCAGCAGGCCAACGCTCTCGAGCTCGCGGAGACGCTCCGCGAGCACCCGATCCGAGAGCCCGGGAATGCTCGCGATGATCTCGCTGAACCGCTCGGCGCCGCGCGCGAGGGCGAGCAGGATGCCCGAGCTCCAGCGCTTGCCTACCAGTTCGACGGAGCCGAGGAAGCCGCGGCAGAGCGCGTCGTCGATGTGGGCGAGTCGGGTATCCGGAATAGTCACTTACTTATTGTAAGCCGCTTGCGAGACGTTTGTGCGCGCTCCGAATCGGCGCGACAGTTAACCCATGCCCGACTACGGACTGCCGCTCGAATTCGGCACCTTCATCACCCCCTCGAACGCCAACCCCGAGGCGCCGGTCGCGCTCGCGCAGTTCAGCGAGAGCGTCGGCTTCGATCTCGTGACCTTCCAGGACCACCCGTACCAGCCCGCGTTCCACGACACGTGGACGCTCATGAGCTGGGTCGCCGCGCGCACGAGCACGATCCACATCGCGCCGAACGTGCTCAACCTGCCGCTGCGGCCGCCGGCCGTGATCGCGCGCGCCGCGGCATCCCTCGACCTGCTGTCGGGCGGCCGGTTCGACCTCGGCCTCGGCGCGGGCGGGTTCTGGGACGCGATCGACGCGATGGGCGGCAGGCGACTCACGCCCGGGCAGGCGGTCGACGCGCTCTCCGAGGCGATCGACGTGATCCGCGGCATCTGGGCCACCGACGACCGCTCGCCGCTGCGCATCGCCGGCGAGCACTACCGGCTGGACGGCGCCAAGCGCGGGCCGGCATCCGCCCACCCGATCCCGCTCTGGATCGGTGCCTACAAGCCGCGGATGCTGCGACTCACCGGCCGCAAGGGCGACGGCTGGCTGCCCTCCCTGGCCTACATGAAGCCGGGCGACCTCGAGTCTGCGAACGCCACGATCGACGACGCAGCGCAGGGCGCGGGGCGCGACCCGCGCGAGATCCGGCGACTGGCGAACATCGGCGGACGCTTCGCCGCGGCGAGCGGCGGCTTCCTCGTCGGCCCGGCCGAGCAGTGGGTGGAGGAGCTGCTGCCGCACGTGCTCGAGCACGGCATCGCCACGTTCATCCTCGCCGGCGACGACCCGGCGTCGATGCAGGCGTTCGCCGAGGAGGTCGCGCCCGCCCTGCGCGAGGCGGTCGCCCGTGAGCGCGGCGGAGCGGGGGAGACCGTGCGGTCCGCCGCCGCCCTCGCCGCCCGGCGCGACGGCATCGACTACGGGGGCGTGCCCGCGTCGCTCGCGCCGTCGGCCGTCGAGCCCGGAGACTTCGCCTACCGCACGGTGCGCTCCACCTACATGCGCGGCGGCGCGCCCGGCCTGGTGCTGCGGCCGACGAACACGGCAGAAGTGGTGGATGCCGTCGCCTTCGCCCGGCGCCAGGACGTGCCGCTCGGCATCCGCAGCGGCGGCCACGGCATCAGTGGCCGATCCACGAACGACGGCGGCATCGTGATCGACCTCGGCGCCATCGACGCGGTCGAGGTGCTCGACGAGGCGGCCCGGCTCGTGCGCGTCGGCGCCGGCGCCCGCTGGATGGATGTCGCCGCCGCCCTCGAACCCCACGGCTGGGCGCTCAGCTCCGGCGACTACGGCGGGGTCGGCGTCGGCGGCCTCGCGACGGCGGGCGGCATCGGTTGGCTCGTGCGCGAACACGGCCTCACGATCGACCACCTGCGCGCCGTGGAGCTCGTCACCGCCGACGGGCGGGTGGTGCGGGCATCCGCCGCCGAGAACGCGGACCTGTTCTGGGCCGTGCGCGGCGCGGGTGCCAACTTCGGCATCGTCACCCGCTTCGAGTTCGAGGTGGACGAGGTCGGGGAGGTCGGCTGGGCACAACTCGCGTTCGACGCATCCGACTGGCCGGCGCTGCTCGAGGCCTGGGGCGCGGCCGTGGAGGCCAGCCCGCGGGACGTCACCAGCTTCATCCTCACCGGCGCACCGCGGCGCGGGCAGCAGCCCGTGGCGCAGGTGATGGCGATGGTCGACTCGAACGACCCGGACACCATCCTCGATCGCCTGCAGCCGTTCGCTGGGATCGCGCCGCTGCTCGACCAGTCGGTCACGATCACCACCTACGCGGCCGTGATGGCCAACGCGCAGGGCGGCCACCACGACGGCCGCGGCGAGCCGAACATGCGCTCCGGCCTGGTCGAGCACATCACCCTGGACTTCGCCGAGGCCACCGGTCGCCTGCTCGAGAGCGGCGAGGTGTTCTTCTTCCAGCTGCGCTCCGCCGGGGGCGCGGTGGCGGATGTCGCCCCCGACGCCACCGCGTACGCGCACCGCTCCGCCAACTTCTCGGTGGCCGCCGTCGGATCCCGCGCAGAGCCGCTCGACCGCGAGTGGGAGCGGCTGGACGGCCACTTCACCGGCATGTATCTCAGCTTCGACACCCGGGTCGGCATGGCGGCGGAGGCCTTCCCCGAGGCGACGCTCGCGCGGCTCCGCGCGATCAAGCGCGAGTGGGATCCGACCAACCTCTTCCGCGACAACTTCAGCATCGAGAGCGGCGTCACCGGCTGAGAGCATGCCGGGTGCGACTGGAAAGCACCGGGCAAGAGTGGTTCGCTGGATCGATGACCGAACTCGCGATGTTCCCGCTGGGCTCTGTGCTCTTCCCGCACATGCCCGTGCTGCTGCGCGTGTTCGAGGACCGGTACCTCATCATGCTGTCGCGCATCCTCAAGCAGGAGCCGGCCGAGTTCGGCATCGTGCTCATCGAGCGCGGCCAGGAGGTCGGCGGGGGAGAGCACCGTTTCGCCGTGGGGACCGTCGCCCGCATCGCGCAGCTCGAGACGACGCCGGAGCTGGTGGGGCTCGTGGCGGAGGGCGACCGACGCATCGAAGTGGTCGAGTGGCTGGAGGACGACCCGTACCCGCGCGCCAGCATCCGCGTGCTCGACGACCTGGTGTGGGATGACGCGCTCACGCCCCTGCGCGACCGCGCCGAGCAGACCGTGCGCCGCGTGCTCGCCGTGGCGAGCGAGTACTCCGACCAGCAGTGGTCGGCCACGGTGGAGCTGGCGGATGACCCGGTCGCGGCCGCCTGGCAGCTGGCCGCCATCGCGCCCCTCGGCCCCATGGACCAGGTGGTGCTGCTGCGGTCGCCAACGATGGGCGCGCTGCTCGGTTCGCTCATCGACCTGACCCTCGAGGCCGAGCAGACGCTGCGCGACACCGGCGGCGACGACCTCGATTCGGAGTGGCCGGAGCCCTGAGCCTTGGTAGGGTGGCTGCAGACAATCGAATATCGGGCCGCTCAACGTGATGCGGGAGAGCCGGGAGCAGCATCCGCCCGGCACCGAAGGAGCAAACCTCCCCGCCAATCTCTCAGGTATACGTACCGCACCGCTTAGGCCACTCTGAAAAGCAGGACTCGACGAAGACTCCTCGCCCACGGTGAAAGCCGGCACCCTCGGGCGCCGTCGAAGCTCTCAGGCCTATGACAGAGGGGGAGTTCCCGCATCCGAAACCGCGTGCCTGGAGAACTCTAGTGACCGAACGATTCTCACCGCTCCACGACAGCCATGTCGCGGCCGGCGCGAGCTTCACCGACTTCGCGGGCTGGCAGATGCCGGTGCGCTACTCGAGCGACCTGGCCGAGCACCACGCCGTGCGCACGGCCGCGGGGCTCTTCGACCTCTCGCACATGGGCGAGATCATCGTGCAGGGCCCCGAGGCCGCCGCGGCCCTCGACTACGCGCTCTCGACCAACATCTCGGCCATCGCCATCGGCCAGGCCAAGTACTCGCTGCTGCTCAATCGCGAGGGCGGGGTGGTGGATGACGTGGTCGTCTACCGCACGCACGCCGACCGCTACGGGGTGGTCGCCAACGCCTCCAACCGCTTCGCCGTCGCCGGAGCGCTCGCCGCCCGCGCGGCCGACTTCGACACCACGGTGGTCGACGAGAGCGACGTGATCGCGCTCATCGCCGTGCAGGGCCCGCGCTCGCTCGAGGTGCTGGAGAGCGTGCCCGGCCTCGAGCTGGAGATCCCTGCGGGCCTCCTCAAGTATTACCGCAGCACGATGGGCAGCTACGGCGGCTTGGAGGCCATGGTCGGCCGCACCGGCTACACCGGCGAGGACGGCTTCGAGTTCTACGTGCGCACGGCGGTCGCCGCCCAGCTGTGGGACGCGCTCCTCGCCGCAGGCGCGCCATTCGGGCTGGTGCCGGCGGGCCTCGCGAGCCGCGACACCCTGCGCCTGGAGGCCGGCATGCCGCTCTACGGTCACGAGCTCGGCGAGGACATCACGCCCGCCCAGGCCGGGCTCGGCCGCGTGGTCAGCCTCGCCAAGGAGGGCGACTTCGTCGGCCGCGCCGCCGCGGAGGCGGGCCCGCCCGAGGGCGCCCGTGTGCTGGTCGGCCTCGCTGCGGAGGGCAGGCGCGCCGGCCGCGCCGACTACCCGGTGCTGGATGCCGACGGCACCGAGATCGGCATCGTCACCAGCGGCGCCCTCAGCCCCACCCTCGGCCACCCCATCGCGATGGCCTACGTCGACCCGCGGTTCGCGGAGCTCGGCACCGCCCTGTTCCTGGATGTCCGCGGCTCGCGCGTGCCGGCATCCGTCGTCCCCCTTCCGTTCTACAAGAGAGAGGCCCGCTAAGCCCATGGCAGACCAGAGCACGCTCAAATACACGGCCGACCACGAGTGGGTCGCCGTCGACGGCGATGTCGCGACCGTCGGCATCACGGCCTACGCGGCCGACAAGCTCGGCGACGTGGTCTTCGTGGAACTCCCGGACGTCGGCTCGACCGTGGCCAGCGGCGTCGTGGTGGGCGAGATCGAGTCGACCAAGTCGGTGGGGGAGCTGTTCGCGCCCGTCGACGGCGAGGTCATCGAGACCAACGACGCTGTCGTGGCGAGCCCCGAGCTCGTGAACAGCGACCCGTTCGGCGAGGGCTGGCTCATCCGGGTGCGCTTCACGCAGCTGCCCGACCTGCTCGACGCCGACCAGTACGCGGCGCTGGTAGGGGAGTGATGGTCGAGGAGTCGTTCCCGCAGGATCACTTCGTCGACCGGCACATCGGCACCGACGCCGATGCGCAGGCGACGATGCTCGCCGCCGTCGGCTACGACTCGGTCGAGGAGCTGGTGGGCGCCGCCGTGCCCGACTCGATCCGCGTCGCCGAGCGCCTGTCGGTGCTGCCGCCCGCCGCGACCGAGCGCGAGGCCCTGGCCGAGCTGCGCGGCTTCGCCCGTCGCAACCGGGTCAACCGGTCGATGATCGGCCTCGGCTACTACGACACGGTGACCCCGGCCGTGATCAAGCGCAACGTGCTCGAGAATCCGAGCTGGTACACGGCGTACACGCCCTACCAGCCGGAGATCTCGCAGGGGCGCCTCGAGGCGCTCATCAACTTCCAGACCATGGTCACCGACCTCACGGGGCTCGACACGGCCAACGCGTCGATGCTCGACGAGGGCACGGCCGTCGTCGAGGGCATGATGCTCGCGCGCCGGGCATCCAAGTCGACCTCTAACGTGTTCCTGGTCGACGCGGACGCGTTCCCGCAGACCAAGGCGCTGCTCGCCAACCGCGCAGCCGCCGTCGGCATCGTGCTGCACGAGACCGCGTTCGATCTCGACCCCGCGACCGTCGACATGAACGTGTTCGGCGCGTTCATCCAGTACCCCGGCGCGTCCGGCCGCATCTGGGACCCGTCGGCCGTCATCGCCGCCGTCAAGGCGCAGGGCGGCCTCGCGGTCGTCGCCGCCGACCTGCTCGCGCTCACCCTCATCACGTCCCCCGGCGAACTGGGGGCGGATGTCGCGGTGGGCACCAGCCAGCGCTTCGGCGTGCCCATGGGCTTCGGCGGCCCGCACGCCGGCTACATGTCGGTGCGATCCGGGCTCGAGCGCCAGCTTCCCGGGCGCCTCGTCGGCGTCTCGCAGGATGCCGCCAGCCACCCCGCCTACCGCCTCTCGCTGCAGGTGCGAGAGCAGCACATCCGCCGCGACAAGGCCACCTCCAACATCTGCACCGCGCAGGTGCTGCTCGCCGTCATGGCGTCGATGTACGCCGTTTATCACGGCCCGCAGGGGCTCAAACGCATCGCGACCAATGTGACCAAGCACGCCCGCATCCTTGCCCGTGCCGCCTCCGAGGCCGGTCACACGGTCGTCACGGGCAACTACTTCGACACGCTCACCCTGCACACCAAGACGGATGCCGCGCGCCTCGTCGGCGTCTCGCACGATGCGCAGGGCCATCCGGCGCTTCGCCTTTCGCTGCAAACGCGCGAGCAGCATATCCGGCGCGACAAGGCCACGAGCAACATCTGCACGGCGCAGGTGCTGCTCGCGGTGATGGCGTCGATGTACGCGGTTTACCACGGGCCGGACGGATTGCGGCGCATCGCGCAACGCGTGCATCTCTTCGCCTGCATGCTCGCGCACGGGCTGCGGCAGCTCGGGTTTCACGTCGATGAGGGGCCGTTCTTCGATACGGTGCGCGTGGAGTTGGAGCCCGCGCGGCGCGTGGAAATCCTGCGCTCAGCCGTCTCGGTCGGCGTGAATCTGCGCGCGGAGGGCGACCGCTTCATCCTGATCGCACTCGACGAAACTACCGACGATCTGACGGTGCTCTTCCGCGCCTTTCACGGCGGCGCCGATCCCGGTTTCACGTCCGCGGATCTCGCCGCGGCAGTGCAGAGCGAGTTTGGCGAACCGCTCGCCCGCACGAGCGAGTTTCTCACGCATCCGGTCTTCAACACGCATCACACCGAGACGGAAATGCTCCGGTACATCCGCCGGCTGGAGTCGCGCGACCTGTCGCTGACGACTTCGATGATCCCGCTCGGCTCGTGTACGATGAAGCTGAATGCCACGAGCGAGATGGTCCCCGTGACGTGGCCGGAATTCGGGGGGCTGCATCCCTTTTGCCCCGCTGAGCAGGCCGAAGGCTACCGCACGCTTACCTCGCAACTCGAAGGCTGGCTCGCCGAGATCACCGGATTCTCCGCCGTCTCGCTGGAGCCGAACGCCGGCTCGCAGGGCGAGTACGCGGGCCTGCTCGTCATTCG
>JAODAU010000327.1 GCA_025463615.1 Microbacteriaceae bacterium
GGCCCGCGGATCACCCCGTCCTCGCCCACGAAGTGCGGAAGGATCTTCTGGTAGAAGTTGTCGCGCAGGAAGGTGAACTCGAGCCCGCTCTCGCGGATGCGCTGCTCGGTGTGCCAGTGGTCGCGGCCGAAGGTGAAGGTGCAGTCGGGCGACGCGCCGTAGAACGAGAGGTAGACGACGCGCCGCGCGCCCGAGGCGACGATCGCGTCGACGGCCGAGTAGTGCTCGGCGACACGGTTCGCAGACTCGCGCCCCGAGACCAGGAACACCGTGTCGGCGCCGGCGAGCACGCTGGCCAGGGCGGCGGTGTCGTCGTACGCGGCATCCGCCCGGGTGATCGGCCGAACGGTGGCCCCGGCGGCCGCGAGCGGGGCGAGCAGTTGGCCGCCGATCGAGCCCGTCGCTCCTGTCACTGCAATCACCACTGGGGTTCCCCCTGTCGGTCGTCGGCCGTACATTCGGCGCATGTCAACTATCGCTCTTTTCCATTCCGTGCTGGGAATCCGTGCCGGGGTCACCGACCTCGCGACCGCGCTCGAGGCCGCCGGCCACACGGTGCGCATCGTCGACCAGTACGACGGCCGGGTGTTCGACGACTACGACTCGGCCATGGCGTTCAGCGAGGAGCTGGGCATGCAGGCGCTCGTCGCCTCCGCGCTGGCGGGCGTCGCGGACCTGCCCGACGGGTTCGTGGTGGCCGGGTTCTCCAACGGCGGGGTGGCCGCAGAGGTCGTGGCGCTCAACCGCGCGGTCTCGAAGGCGGTGCTGCTGCACGCCGCCCTCCCCGTCTCCTTCCTCGAGTCGGGCGACTGGCCCGAGGGCGTGCCGGTGCAGATCCACTACTCGATCGACGACCCGTGGCGCGACGAGGGCGGCCCCGAGACGCTGTTCGCCGACGTGGTCGCCTCGAAGGGCGACGTCGAGTTCTACCAGTACACCGGATCGGGCCACCTCTTCTCCGACCCGTCGCTGCCCGACGAGTACCACGCCGCCCACGCCGCGCTCATGACGCAGAGAGTGATTCGTTTCCTGGGCTGATCTGTAGTGTTGCGCAGGTGACGACCGCTCGCTCCCGCATCGCCGGCCTGGGCGTGTACCTCCCGGAGCAGACCCGCACGACGGCCGAGACCGAGCGGATGCTCCGCTCCCGCAACCCCGACCTGCACCTCGCCACGGGCATGATCGGCCGCCTCACCGGAGTGGCAACCGTGCACGTGCGGCCCGACGGCTGGCAGACCTCCGACCTCGCGGCGGCCGCCGCCCGCGACGCGCTTGCGGACAGCCCGGGGCCGGTGGACCTGCTCATCTTCGCGAGCGCCAGCCAGGACCTCATCGAGCCGGCGACCAGCCACATCGTCGCGGCGAAGCTCGGGCTCGACTGCCCGGTCATGGACGTGAAGAACGCCTGCAACAGCGTGCTCAACGCGATGCAGGTGGCCGACGCGCTCATCCGCACCGGCCAGTACCGCCGGGTGCTCATCGCGAGCGGCGAGCAGCCCTCGCACGCGGTGCGCTGGGAGCTGGCGAGCAGGCAGCAGTTCCTGCGGTCGTTCCCCGGCTACACGATGAGCGACGGGGGAGCGGCGGTACTGCTCGAGGCCAGCGACGACGGGCGCGGCATCCTCGGCTCCACGTTCGTCGCGGTCTCGTCGCACTGGGACATCGGCACGCTCGGCACCGGCGGTTCGATGGACCCGCACGCGGCCGACGGCAGCTACTTCGACATGAACGGCCCGGCGCTGCAGCGCGCCTTCCTCGACCTGGGGCCGGATGCCGTGCTCGGCACCCTGCGCGACCTCGGCCTGACGTGGGAGGACTTCGATCTCGTCGCCATCCACCAGGTGGCCCTGCCGTACCTCGCGCCGATCTTCGAACGGCTCGGCATCGCGGCGGACAAGAGCGTGGTGACCGTCGTGGACCACGGCAACCTCGCCTCGGTGACCCTGCCGCTGCAGCTGCTGCGGGCGCGCGAGGCGGGCACGATGCGGGAGGGCTCGCTGGTCGCGCTGATCGGGCTGGCCGGCGGCATCAGCCTGGGCGTGATGGTGGTGCGGCTGTGAACCTGGCCGTGGTGGTGCCCGTGTACAACGAGGCTGCGGGCATCGGCAAGACCCTCCAGGCGCTCGCGGCGCAGCGCGACCAGGACTTCGACGCGATCTTCGTCGACAACGATTCCACGGACGGATCGGCCGCCGTCATCGAGCGCTTCGCCGCCGACCGCCCGCGCTGGCACGTCATCCACGAGCCGCAGAAGGGAACGGGCGCCGCGGCGGACACGGGCATGCGCGCGGCGATCGCGGGCGGCGCCGAGCTGCTGGCCCGCACGGATGCCGACTGCCTGCCGCGCGCGGACTGGACCGCCGCCATCCGCCGCTCGCTCACCACGGGAGGGTTGGAGCTGGTGGGCGGCGAGCTGGTGCCCCGCCGCGACGAGGGCCTCGGCTGGCCGACCCGCGCCGCGCTGCGCGGGGCCGTGCACCTGGCCGAGGCGTTCGGCAGGGTGCGCAGCGGCAACCGCGGCGCCGACTACCTCGGGCCGTACCTCATGGCGGCCGGCTGCAACGTGGGGATCACGGCGTCGCTGTACGAGCGGGCCGGCGGATTCCCGCGCACCCGCATCGAGGACGTGCACGAGGACCGCGCGCTCGTCAACGCCGTGCGCCGGATCACGCCGAACTACGCGCGACGCGGCGACGTCGTGGTGTTCGGGTCGTCGCGGCGAGTGACCGCGTGGGGGCTGAAGAACACGCTGCTCTGGTACAAGGACCATCAATACCGTCCCGAGCATGTAGACATCCGATGACGATCGCGCTTGCCAGCCGCTGGGAGGAGCGCGTCATGCGCGCCGCGCACCCGGTCGCCTACCCGGCGCTGCGGGCCGTGCGCGCGCCGGTGCGCCGCGTGCCGGGCCTCGGCGTGCTCGTGCGCGACGCCGCCCTGCTGCGCTCGACGCTCATGGACACCGAGACCTTCACCAAGACCGGCCCCGGCTCGCCTGCCGACCTCTGGACGCCGGTGCTCGGCCCGAGCGTGCTGCTCAACATGGAGGGGCCGGATCACCTGGCCCTGCGCCGCAGGCTCGGCCCGCTGTTCGCGCCCGCCTTCGTCGACGGCCTGGTGGCGGATGCCCTGGGCGAGCCGGTCGCCCGCCTCGCGGCCCGGCTGCGCGCCGGCGAGCACGTCGACCTCGTCGCCGAGGTGCGGCACTACGCGAGCATCGTGATCTCGCGGCTGGTCGGCCTCGACCCCGCCGTCGTGGACGACGGGCTGTTCGCCCGCGTCTCGGCCATCAGCTCGATGGTGCGCCTCTCCCGCCCCAGCCTCACCCCGCCGCAGGTCGCGGCCGCGCGTGCGGTGATGGACGAGCTCGGCGCGCACGCCCAGCGCGCCTACGCCGGCGACGAGACGACGGTGCCCGGCAGGATGCGCGCCCTCGGCCTCACCGAGCACGAGGCAATGGGCGCGGTGGGCGCCTTCGTGCTCACGGGCACCGAGACGCTGGTCTCGTATATTCCCCGGCTGGCATGCCTGCTCATCGACAGTGGATGGCTGCCCGCGCTCGCCGCCGACCGGTCCTTGGTCGAACCGGCGATCGCCGAGGGGCTGCGCGTGACCACGCCGTCGCCCGTGATGCTGCGGTCGGTGGCGGCCGCGGGCGCGATCGGCCGGGTGGCCGTGCGGCCGGGGGACCGCGTCATCCTCGCCACCTTCGCGGCCAACCGCGCGCTCGGGCCGTTCGATCCGGCGCTCAACACGGCGGCGACGCTCAAGCAGCTCTGGTTCGGCGCCGGCACGCACTTCTGCCTGGGCGCGCCGCTGGCGATGGCGCAGATCCGCACGGTCGTCGACGCACTGCTCGACGCGGCCCCGGATGCGCGCGTGCTGTCGCGCACGCCGGCCCACGGCGTGCTCATCCCGGGCTACTCGCGCGTGGTCGTGGCGGCGTGACCGACATCCTCGTCGCCCTGCTCGCCGCCTGCCGCGCGACACCGGATGCCCCGGCCCTCACCCAGGGCAGGCGCACCCACACCTACGCCGAGCTGCGCTCCCGCGTGGAGCGCGTGGCCGCCTCACTGCGCTCGATGGGCTTCCTGCCCGGCGATCGCGTGCTGTTCTCGGTGCGACCGAACCTCGACGGGATCGCGCTGGCGCTCGGCGTGATCGCCGTCGGCGGCACCGTCGTGTTCGCCGATCCGGGCGCGGGCGAGTCGATGTTCCGGGCGCGCGCCGCGCTGGCCGCACCGCGCTGGGTGGCGGCGGAGTCGCTGCTCTACCTCGCGTCGTCGCGCCCGCTGCGCGGCATCGCGCGCCGCCGCGGGCTGGAGCTGCCGCCCTACGCCCGCGTCGTGCCCGACGCCCGCCACCTCTACACCGGGCGCTGGCTGCCCGGCGTGCCGCGCACGGCGACGAGCCTGTCGCTGCTGCT
>JAODAU010000352.1 GCA_025463615.1 Microbacteriaceae bacterium
GTGTCGGTGAAATGGAGGGCGGCGTCCGGACCGAGCTCGCGTCCGAGGCCGCTCTGCTTCATGCCGCCGAACGGGGTGGTGTAGCGCACGCTGGAGTGCGAGTTGACGGACAGGTTGCCGGACTCGACACCCCTGGCCACGCGGATGGCCCTGCCCACGTCGCGGGTCCAGATCGAGCCGCTCAGCCCGTAGATCGAGGCGTTCGCGAGCGCGATCGCATCGGCCTCGTCGTCGAACGGCAGCACGCTCACGACCGGCCCGAAGATCTCCTCCGTGACCACGCGATCCGTGCGCGAGTCGGGCAGCAGCACGGTCGGCGCGAACCAGAACCCCGCGCCATCCGGAGCGCTGCCGCGGAACGCGACCTGCCGGTCGTCGGGCAGGAACGACCGCACCTTCTCCAGGTGCGCCGCGGAGACGAGCGGCCCCATGTCGGTGCCCTCGTCGCCCGGCGCGCCCACCCGGTACGCCTGCACCGCCGGCTCGAGAAATTGCAGGAACTTCTCCAGAACCGACCGCTCGACGAGTATCCGGGACCGCGCACAGCAATCCTGTCCTGCGTTTTCGAAGACGCTCGAGGGGGCGGATGCCGCGGCGCGCTCCAGGTCGGAGTCGGCGAAGACGATGTTCGCGCTCTTGCCGCCGAGCTCCAGCGTGACCGCCTTGACCTGGTCCGCGCATCCGGCCATCACGCGTTTGCCGGTCTCGGTGGACCCGGTGAAGACGATCTTGCGAACGTCCGGGTGCGAGACGAACCGTTCGCCGACGACCGAGCCCCTGCCCGGCAGCACCTGGAACAGTCCCTCCGGCAGCCCCGCCTCGAGGGCGAGCTCGCCGAGGCGCAGCGCGGTGAGCGGCGTCCACTCGGCCGGTTTGAGCACCACGGCGTTGCCCGCGGCGAGCGCGGGCGCGAAGCCCCAGCTCGCGATCGTCATCGGGAAGTTCCACGGCACGATCACGCCGACGACGCCGAGCGGCTCGAGGAACGTGATGTCGATGCCGCCGGCCACCGGGATCTGCGAGCCGAGCATGCGCTCCGGCGCCGCCGAGTAGTAGGTGAGCACGTCGCGAACGTGGCCCGCCTCCCAGCGGGCCTGCGTGATCGGATGCCCCGAGTTCAGCACCTCGAGCTGCGCGAGCTCCTCGTTCGCCTCGCCGACCGCCGCCGCAAATCGCCGCAGCGCGTTCGCGCGTTCGACGGGTGCGAACGCGGCCCAGGTCTTCTGGGCGTGCACGCCGCGGGCGACCGCGTCATCCACCTCGTCGACGGTGGTGTGCGCGACGGTCTGGAAGCCCTCCCCGGTGGCCGGGTTCACGAGGGTGATCGCGGTCATGCGTTCTCCCGCTTCGCGCGCGCAGCGTCGACGAGCCCCGCGAACAGCCGCAGGTCGTCGTCCTCTTCGGGGTGCCACTGCACGGCCACGCCGAACGCCGCCGACTCGAGCTCCACGGCCTGCACCAGCCCGTCATCCGATCGCGCCGTGACGACGAGCCCGTCGGCGAGCCGATCGACGGCCTGGTGGTGGTACGACTTGACCGCCAGCTGCGGGGTCTCCGCGAGCAGCCCGCCCTCGACCGACACCTCGTTCACACTGAACCGGCCGCCGCCCGCGTTGTACCGGTCCGAGCCCACCAGCTCGGGCAGGTGCTGGTGCAGCGTGCCGCCCAGCGTCACGTTGAGCACCTGCAGCCCGCGGCAGATGCCGAGGAACGGCAGGTCGCGCTCGATCGCGCCGGCAAGCAGCGCGTCCTCCCACGCGTCCCGGTCGAGCCGGGGCTCGTCGGTGAGCAGGTGCGGCTCCTGGCCGTAGCGGGCCGGGTCGACATCCCTGCCGCCGGTCACGATCAGCCCGTCGAGCCCGTCGAGCACGCGCGACACGATGGATGCCGACACCGGCTGCGGGGGCAGCAACACCGCCACGCCTCCCGCGCGGGTCACCGCGTCGAAGTACTGCCGGGGCAGGAACGCCGCCTGCACGTCCCACACCCCGGTCTGCGCCTGCTCCAGGTAGGTCGTGAGGCCGATGATCGGAATGCCGGTCGCTGAGGCACTCGAAGCGGCCCCTTCGAGATCCTCAGGGACCGACAACTCAGAACCGCTCAAAACCACGAACCCTCTCCCAGTCGGTCACGGCCGCGTCGTAGGCCTTCAGCTCGATGCGCGCGTTGTTGAGGTAGTGCTCGACGACCTCGTCGCCGAACGCCTCGCGCGCGATCTCAGACGAGGCGAACAGCTCGGCCGCCTCACGCAGCGTCGTCGGCACGCGCGGCGCGTCGCTCGAGTAGGCGTTGCCCTCGAACACCGGCTCCAGCTCCAGCTCGTGCTCGATGCCGTAGAGGCCGCCCGCGATCAGCGCCGCGGTGGCCAGGTACTGGTTCACGTCGCCGCCGGGCACGCGGTTCTCCACGCGCATCCCGAGCCCCGTGCCCACCACGCGCAGCGAGCAGGTGCGGTTGTCGAGGCCCCACGCCACCGCGGTCGGCGCGAAGCTGCCGTCGACGTAGCGCTTGTAGGAGTTGATGTTGGGCGCGAAGAACAGCGTCAGCTCGCGCATGGTCTTCAGCTGGCCGGCGAGGAAGTGGCGGAACAGCTTCGACATCCCGAGTTCGTCGTCCGGGTCGGAGAACACCGCGCTGCCGTCGACCCCGCGGAACGAGATGTGGATGTGGCACGAGTTGCCCTCGCGCTCGTTGAACTTGGCCATGAAGGTGAGCGCCTTGCCGTGCTTGTCGGCGATCTCCTTGGCCCCGTTCTTGTAGATCGAGTGGTTGTCGCAGGTCACCAGCGCGTCGTCGTACTTGAACGCGATCTCCTGCTGGCCGAAGTTGCACTCGCCCTTCACACCCTCGCAGTACATGCCGGCGCCCTCCATCGAGACGCGGATGTCGCGCAGCAGCGGCTCCATGCGCGTCGACGCGAGCAGCGCGTAGTCGATGTTGTAATCGCTCGCGGGCGTGAGCCCGACGTAACCGCGGCTCCAGGCATCCCGGTAGGTGTTGTCGAAGACGATGAACTCGAGCTCGGTGCCCACGAACGACTTGAGCCCCTTCACCTCGAGCTTGCGCAGCTGCGCCTTGAGGATCTCGCGGGGCGAGGCCGTCACGGGCTTCTCGTCGAGCCAGGTGAGGTCGGCCATCACGAGGGCGGTCCCCGGCAGCCACGGCACCAGCCGCAGCGTCGACAGGTCGGGGATCATGGCCATGTCGCCGTAGCCCTTCTCCCAGGAGGAGATGGCGTAGCCGTCGACGGTGTTCATCTCCACGTCGACCGCCAGCAGATAGTTGCAGCATTCGGCGCCGTGGCGCGCGATCTCGTCCTTGAACAGCCGTGCGGACGCACGTTTGCCCACCAGACGGCCCTGCATGTCGGTGAAGGCCACGATCACCGTGTCGATCTCGCCGCCATCGATCAGCGCGTCGAGTTGCTCGATCGTGAGCATTCCGGTGCGGGTTGCCTGCATGCGGGCTCCTCCAGTTCGGGTCGATTTCGACCATTACACCACGACCCGGTAAACCCGATCCGCAGTCACTGTAACAAGCTATTTACATCCAAAGGTAGACACCAAGTACCAATAAACGCCATGCTCTCGATAACCTGCGCGGCAGGCGACCCCCACTTCCCGTCCTTTCCCCCTGGAGGATTGCATGGCAGAGAACTCGGTGTCCGGCGTCACCTACACCAAAGCGGAGGCGGGCTACTTCGAGAAGCGCAAGCTCAAGCGCAGTGCCGGCATCTGGGGGATCTGGGGGCTCGGCGTCGCGGCCGTCATCTCGGGCGAGTTCTCCGGCTGGAACTTCGGCACGTCGACCGCCGGGTTCGGCGGCATGGCCATCGCGGTGGTGATCGTGATCGTCATGTACTTCACCATGTATTTCTCCATCGGCGAGATGGCGGCGGCGATGCCGCACACCGGCGGCGCGTACTCCTTCGCCCGTGCGGCGATGGGACCGTGGGGCGGCTTCGTAACCGGGCTCGCGGAATCCATCGAATACGTGGTGACCACCGCGGTCGTCGTCTACTTCTCGGCGCTCTACGCCAACTCCGCGCTCCACTCGTTCTTCGGGTTCGAGGTGCCGAGCTGGGTGATGTGGATCATCCTCTACGCGATCTTCGTCGTCGTGAACTGGGCCGGGGCATCCATCGGCTTCCGACTGGCGATCGTGGTCTCGATCATCTCCCTCGCCATCCTCGCGATCTTCGTCGTCACCGCATTCGCGACCGGCGGTTTCGACCCGGCGAAGCTCTGGGACGTGAAGCCGGATGCCGGCCAGAGCACCTTCCTGCCCCACGGCTTCGGGCCGGTGCTGCTCGTCATCCCGTTCGCGATGTGGTTCTTCCTCGGCATCGAGGAGCTGCCGCTCGCCTCAGAGGAGACCCACAACCCCACGCGGGTCATCCCCCGCGCGGGCATCATCGCCCTGATCACCCTGACCGTCGCTGCGGTGGCCATCTTCATCGTCAACACGGGCGTGCTGGGAGCGGTCGCCACCCAGAAGTCGGGCCAGCCGCTGCTCGACGGGTTCGCGGTGATGGTTCCGAAGCAGCTCGAGGGGGTGCTCGCGCTGGCGGCACTGATCGGGCTCCTCGCGTCGCTCCAGGGCATCATGTACGCCTACGGCCGCAACCTCTACTCGCTCTCCCGCGCGGGCTATTACCCGAAGGTGCTGTCGCTGACCGGCAAGAAGCAGACGCCGCTCATCGCGCTGATCGTGGGAGCGGTGATCGGGTTCGTGGCCCTGGTCGTCGTCGACTCCGCGGGCGGCACCGCGGGCACTGCCGGGGCGATCGTGCTCAACATCGCCATCTGGGGAGCCGTCGTCTCGTACCTGATGCAGATGATCTCGTTCGTCGTGCTGCGTGTGCGCTTCAAGAACGCGGTGCGCCCGTACAAGAGCCCGACCGGCATCGCCGGCGCGGTCATCGCCGGCATCATCTCGGCCGTGATCTTCGTGGCCTTCCTGTTCAACAGCGCCTACGTGACGGCGATCATCGCGATCGCGGTCGTCTACGTGGTCGGGATCGCCATCTTCGCGATCTGGGGCCGGCGGCGCCTGGTACTCGCGCCCGAGGAGGAATACGCCCTCAGCGGCGGGCTGCATCGGGACCCCGAGGCCGAGGGCTACGACGCCATGGAGACCGAGGTCTTCGACGGCACCAAGTAGCACCCGTTTCGCCGTTCGGGCCCCGGGATTCCGGGGTCCGAACGCCGTTAAGCGGAGTGTCGGGCCGGATTCCCAGCAATGGTCGCCGACAATGAGCGTGTACCAGCTCCAACGTCGAAAGGCCGTTCATGATGAACTTCTCGCGGAAGCGCAATCGTGCGCTGACCCCGGCCCAGACCGAGGAAGTGCAGAAGCTGGCCTACGAGCTCGTGCGGGAGCGCCTGACAAAGGCCTTCGGCACCGACGGAATGTGGTCCGTCAACCTGCGTAAGAAGGGCGACACCGAGGTGCTCTTCGGCGCCACCGTGGCCGAGACGCTCGCCCACGACATCGCCACCCAGCTCGGCCTGCCCGCCCCCGCGCGGATGCCCGCCCACGAGGCCACGCCCGTCGCGAGCCCGTCGCTCGAGCCGATGCCGCTCGTGCCCGCGGTGCAGCCCGTGCACGTGGAGGTCATGGACGACCTCGAGGCCGCACAGGCGCACGCGGCCTGAGTTCGATCCGGCCGGCGAATCAGACTGATCGCCGCCGCTCCCTGGCAGTCGCGGCGGCGATCGGGTCTGGTCTCGAGTACCCGATTCGAGACGTACCTGGTAGCTATCGGATGCCAGCGCCCCCGCGCTGCGATCACGATCCAGGAGACCCCGGAAGACTTATGCCCCCCGGCTATCCGTTTACAAGTTAGCAGCGGCCCCGGGGCCTGTCTCCCCCGCCGCTCACCCCAGTTAGGGGGCAGAGTAGAACGTCAGGTCTGCCCCGCCGAAAAGCCGCGTTTCCGGGCGATCGCGATGGCTCCGAGCACGGCGACGACGCCGGCCGCCGCCTCCAGGACCATCGCCGGCACGGAGCCCGGTTGCCCGGCGAGCGAGGCGAGGTAGAGCACCGCGGTCTCCGCGCCGAGCGTGACGACCGACGTGAGCATCATGCCCGCGGTGGCGCCGCTCGAGTACGGCACGGCCGTGCCGCACAGGTATGCCACGGACGAGAGCGATATCGCGGCGACCCCCAGCTGCGGCGCCGCCCGCACAAACTCGGACGGCGCGGGAACGACGGCGGCCAGCAGGCCAAGGCACACGACCAGGCTTGGCAGCGCGGCGCCGAGCCACTGCCCGATCGCCTGCCGCGAATACGACAGCCCCGCCGACCGGTACACCCAGGACCACGGCGCCGAACGGCCGTACGCCGTCTCGGAGAGCGTGGAGAACAGCAGCGGGAAGGCGACCAGCGCGACCCCCGGGGGCGCGTTGCCGAGACGCACGAGCACCACCATCGCCGCGGCCAGCAGCCCGGCCAGGAGCCAGCCCAGCTGGCCGACCGGATGCCTCACCGACAGCACCACCTCGCGGAGGGTGAACGCGGCCATCCCCGCACCCAGCCGCGGAAGCGGGATCAGCCGTCGCACGCGCTGCAGGGTCTCGCGCGGCGCGGCGAGCGCCACCGCCGCGAGGTCCGCGGCGAGCGCGACGGCGACCACGGCGAGGACGACAAGTGCGGCGGATGCCGTGGTCGGCATCCGCTCGCCGGCCCACAGCAGGCGCACGAGCGCGTCGACCGCGCCGCCGCGGTGGTCGGCCAGCGAGACCAGCACGTCGACGAGGAGCAGGCCCACCCCCACGAATCCGGCGACGATGCCGACGAGCCGGGCGGCGGAGCCCGCCATCCCGGCAAGGTTCGCCACCGCGGCGAACGCGTGGCACACGACGAGGGCGGCGACGGCGAACGCGATTCCCGTGAACAGGAGGGTGACGAGGGTGAGCGGCGGAGTCGGCTGCTGCTGGGCCTCGAACCACGCCGGGCCCGCACCCACCGCCGCGGCCGCGATGCACAGGCCCACGGTCGTCGGCACGTATTCGCCGACGGCGATCTGGCGCGGTCGCGCGCCCGCGATACGGGCGCCGATGGTGAGCCCCGAGCCCGTCGGCCCGAACACCACGAGAATGAGCGCGACCGCGGCGGTCGTGATGAGCTGCGTCTGCACGAGGCCGCCACGCACCTGCGCGAGCTGCGCCGACGCGTGGGGGCCGAACACGCCCGCGAAGTTCTGGCTGTAGAACGCGTACACCAGCGCATTGAGCGCGATCACGACGGCGCACCCGGCGACGATGGCGAGCCGGGCCCCGACCACGCCGCCGAACGTGCGGCGCAGGTGGTTGCGCAGCGACCGGGTGCTCGCGACGGCGACGGAGAGGGTGGCGCTCACGCGCGGCTCGCGAGCAGGTCGAGGCCCTCGAAGAATCGCGTCGACGATCGCTGCGCGGTGACGTCGATGCCCGTCATCCGCTCGAAGGAGCGCTCGAGCGTCTCGGAGCCCCGGCCGGTCTCGAACTCCAGCATGGACGCGTCGGCCACCAGCCTTCCCTCGCGGAGCACGAGCACCCGGTCGCAGAGCTCCTGGGCCACGAGCAGGTCGTGCGTGGAGACGAGCACCGTGTTGCCGCGATTCGCGTAGACGCGCAGCAGGGTCTTGACGATAGCGGCGGACTCGGGGTCGAGGCCGCGGAACGGCTCGTCCAGAACCAGCAGCTGCGGCTCGTGCAACAGCGCGGCGACGACCTGCAGCTTGCGCCGCATCCCGTGGCTGTAGGTGGCGATGAGCCGGCCGAGCGAGTCGGTGAGGCGCATACCGTCGAGGAGCGCCCGCTCCGCCTCGGGAACCCGGCGCAGCCCGCGGATGCCGGCCACCATGTCCAGGTACTCGCCGCCGGTGAGAAGTTCCGCCTGGGGCAGGTCGTCGGGGCAGAACCCGATCCTGCCCCGGGCGGCGGCGACCAGGTGGTCGCCATCGCTTGCGTACACGTCGCCGGCCGACCGGGTGATCAGGCCGACGATGATGTGCAGCAGCGAGCTCTTGCCCGCGCCGTTCGGGCCGACGAGGGCGACCAGCTCGCCGTCGTCGAGCTCGAACGTGACCTCCGAGAGAACCGCGCGGGTGCCGTAGGTCTTGGCGAGGTCAGTCGCGACGAGCATGGGGATCCTTTCGGGCGCGCACGGCGTGCAGGGCGGCGCCGTCCGAGCGCCCGGGCCGTAGTTCGAGGAGGTGGGTGAGGAAGAGCAGGACGAAGGGCGCGCGCACCAGGAAGGGGCCGCCAGGAAGGAGCAGGGCGAGCGCCGGCGCGAGGCCGAAGGCGGGACCCGCGACCGACACCAGAGCGTCGCCGTACCGCCCCAACGACGTCCCGACGATCGACGCCCGCCGCAAGTCGCCCTCCGAGCGGAGCGCGGGCTCGATAGCGACGGCTCGGCCGGTGAGCACGGCCGCCGCCGCGTGGCCCAGTTCGTGGGTGAAGTAGCTGAGGCAGTACAACGCGACTGCAAGAAGCGGCGACCACGCGATCCCTGTCGGCAGCCCCACCGCAGAGAGGAGGCCACCGGCGAGCGCGCCGGGTAACACGGTCACCGCCGCGACCGGGGCGACCGCCCGCACGCTGGCACGCGCGGCGACGATCGCCCCGATCGCGAGGGACTCAGCGATAGGGGTTGTCACGGCCCACGCGTCGGCGCGACGCCCGGGCGCTCAGCACGCCGACCACGAGACCGACGACGCAGAGCGTGAGAGGGATGATGATCGCGCCGGGACCGGTCGTCGCCACCACGTCCGCGCCGGAGGCACCCGTGGAGACGATGAACGGCACACCCGCGCCCGGCGTGCCCGAGAGCGCGGCGGAGAACGCGACGATCCATACCGCGGCGATGCCGACGAGGCCGACGAGCAGCCCGATCACCGCGCCGCCCAGGCCGGCGAGCCCGACGGTGAGCGATCGATTTCGGGCCACGCTCAGATCTTGTGGCACTTGACCTGCACCTGCCAGATGTTCAGGCTGACCACGCCGTCGAGCACGCCGCCGTGCTGGGCGCACAGGATGACGGCCGCGGCGACGATCGTCACCGCCAGGGCCAGCAGCACGATGATCGCGATCACGATGATGATCGGGATCACGTCGTTGCGCCGCTCGAGCCGCGCCCGCAGCATCGTCGCGTTCGCCACGAGGCCGGTGGTCGCTGGGAGGGTGGCGAGAAGAGCTGACATCGAGTGTCCTTTCGAAGGGAGGGGAGCCGGAGATTCGACCTGTTGGTATCGTAAACATAGGTGCTAAAAACCGCAATGCCATGCGCCCGATTGTGGAAAGTCCGTTCCCTCCACGTTCACTCCGAGTTCACCGGCCGCGCCTACCGTCCGCCGCGCGGGGCCGATCGGCTCCCGGAAGGCGGTACCCGATGGACATTCTCATCCCGGTCATCCTCGTGATCGCGCTGGCCCTCGTGTTCGATTTCACGAACGGCTTCCACGACACCGCGAACGCCATGGCGACCTCGGTCGCCACCGGCGCGCTGAAACCCCGGGTCGCCGTGCTGATCTCGGCGGTGCTCAACCTGGCCGGCGCGTTCCTCTCGACGGCCGTGGCGAAGACGGTGTCGGACGGCATCCTGAACGAGAACTCGAAGGGCATCCCCCACATCACCACGGCGATGATCTTCGCCGGCCTCGTGGGCGCCGTGCTCTGGAACCTCGGCACCTGGTGGCTCGGCCTGCCGTCGAGTTCGACGCACGCCCTGTTCGGCGGACTCATCGGGGCCGCGATCATCGGATCGGGTTTCAGCGCGGTGAACTTCGGCGGAGTGATCTCCAAGATCGTGCTGCCCGCGCTGCTCTCCCCCTTCATCGCGGGGGCCGTCTCGCTGATCGCCACCTTCGTGGCGTACCGCATCACCAAGATGGCCACGGTCCGCGGGTCGGAGCGCGGATTCCGGCACGCGCAGACGGTGTCGGCATCCCTCGTCTCCCTGGCGCACGGCACCAACGATGCGCAGAAGACGATGGGTGTGATCACCCTGACGCTCATCGTGGCGGGCTACCAGGCCGCGAACACCGGGCCGCAGGTCTGGGTGATCCTGGCCTGCGGGCTCGCGATCGCCACCGGCACGTACACCGGTGGATGGCGCATCATGCGCACCGTCGGCAAGCGGATCACCGACATCCAGCCCCCGCAGGGCTTCAGCGCGGAGACAAGCGCGGCCACGACGATCCTCATCTCCTCCAGCCTCGGCTTCCCGCTCTCGACCACGCAGGTCACCTCGGGCGCGGTCGTCGGCGCGGGGCTCGGCAAGCGACTGGCGTCGATCCACTGGGGCGTCGTGAGCCGCATCGCTGTCGCCTGGGTCATCACCCTGCCGGCCGCGGCCATCGTGGGCGGCCTCGCCGCGTGGCTGGCCAGCTCGAGCACGATCGGCCTCATCATCGTGGCCGTGCTCGCCGTCGCGGCCGGCCTCGGCTTCGTACTGCTCGCCCGTCGCAAGCCCGTCAACCACAAGAACGTGAACGAAGAACCCGCCGAGGCGGAGCCCGAGCCCGAGCTCGCCGGAACGAAAGGCTGACCCATGAGGACCATCATCCTGAAGGCCGCGGAATCCACCGGCTTCCTCGGCGTCGATTGGGGCTCGATCGCCCTCGTCTTCGTCGTGGCGCTCGTGGTCGTGGTCGCGGTCGTGTCTCTCTACTCGACGGGACTGCTGCTGCTCTCGACCGGCGAATCGGCGTCCGCTCGCCCGAAGATCGTCACCGCCGCGGCGTGGCTCTGCATCGGCATCGGCGGGCTCGCGGCGCTGTACGGCATCTACCTCGTCATCCCGCTGTTCCACCAGTGAGGCCTCGTTAACCTGCCGGACGCCAGCAATTCGCCCCGGCGTTGTGGCCCGGCGCGCCCGCGCGAACGTACCGTTGACCTGCAGTTCTGGTTCGTTCGCCGGGAGGTCGGATGTCGTCAGCAGCAGAGTTCTTCCGCATCGTCGATGCGGGTGCCGCGCACTGGGCGGTGCTCCATGAGATCACGGACGAACCTGCCGGCAGCATCGCGCGCACCCCGCGCGGCTACCTGCTCGAGGCGGAAGCAACGCGCCTGGGCACGTTCGCCACGATCGACCAGGCGCTCGAGGCGCTCTACGAGGCCGTCTGAGCTAGGGACGCCCCGCCGCGACCCACGCGGTCGCGTCGAGTTCGAACGCTCCCGTCGACAGCTCGGCGAGGCACCGCTCGCGCAGCCGTTCGCGCTCCGGCACGGTGAGCGAGGCCACGTAGGCGCCCGCCGGGCTCACGCCCAGGGTGAACGGCTGCCACCAGGCATCCGCGCTCTCGAACGGCACGGTCACGGTGATGCTGTCCCACACAATGCCGCGCAGGCCGGCGTCGGCGAACAGCACCGCCAGGTCGCCCTCGCGCACGCCCGCGTAGTGCGACTCGTCCCGGGCCGCGGGGTCGAGCGCCTCGACCGCCCGCCAGAACGGGGCGAGTGGGCTGCGACCGGTGCCGTGGTCCCAGACGGATGCCGCCACCGTGCCGCCCTCGCGCGTCACCCGCGCCATCTCCGCGATCCCGGCCACCGCGTCATCCATGAACGGCACGACCAGCTGCGCCAGCGCGAGGTCGAACGCGCGGTCGGCGAACGGCAGTTGCTCGGCGTTCGCGCGCCGGACATCCGCGCCGGGGAAGCGCTCCCTGGCGCGATCGACGAACGACTCGGACGGGTCCACCGCGGCCACGTTCTCCGCACCCAGCCGCTCGACGAGCCGGGCGGTCAGCGCCCCGGTGCCGCACCCGACGTCGAGGGCGCGCGCACCGGGTTCCGTCTCGAACCGCGCGGCGAACGCGACGGCGAGCGGCCCCGAGAAGCGGCCCATGAAGCTGTCGTAGTCGTCGGCGGGCACCTCGAACGTCATGCCGAGAGCATATTCCCGCGGGGTCAACGCCTTGCCAACTAGGCCGGAGAGGACTCGCATGGGGAGGGAACGCAGCCGCTCGGCGTGCCGCGAGAACTGGAGCACCCCATGACCGACCCCAACACCGGCGCACCCGCCGTTAACCCGAGCCAGGCCGACGACGAGGAGAAGCCGTCCGGCTCGGCCGCGACCACCGAGGAGGACACGGCCTCCGGCGGGGCACCCGAGCCGCCGGAGTGATCCGACGGGGGTCTTGACTCCGCACTTGTTTTTTGCAAGTGTTGGTGTCATCCGAAACGCGGATGCCACGAGAGGAGACCACGATGGCTCAAATATTCGTCAACCTGCCGGTGACCGACCTGGATCGCGCGAAGGCGTTCTACACGGCGATCGGCTTCACGATCAATCCGATGTTCACCGACCACAACGCGGCGTGCGTCGTCGTCGAGGACGGCCACAGCTACTTCATGATCGAGACGCGCGAGTTCTTCCAGTCGATGACCAAGCTCACGATCGGCGACCCCGCCGTGAACCCCACCTCGGGCACCTCGATCTTCCTCGACAGCCGTGAGGCCGTGGATGCGGCGGTCGCGGCCGGCGTCGCAGCCGGCGGCACGGAGCTCGAGGTCGCGGACTACGGCTTCATGTACCAGCACGGCCTCACCGACCCCGACGGCAACGTCGTCGACTTCGGCTGGATGGACCCGGTCGCGGCAACCCAGGGCCCCGAGGCCTTCGCCGCGCAGCAGGCCTAGGGTCCATGGCCGCACGGGACTACGGCGAGTACGGGGGGATGACGCGCGCCCTCGAGCTGGTCGGCGAGCGCTGGGCGCTGCTCATCGTTCGCGACCTGCTCGTGGGGCCGCGGCGGTACGGGGAGCTCGCGGCGGGGCTGCCGCGCATCCCGACCAACATCCTCGCGGCGCGGCTCAAAGACCTGCAGGCGGCCGGCGTGATCCGCAGGGCGCCGCGGTCCCGGGTGATCGTCTACGAGCTGACGCCGTACGGCCGCGAGCTCGAGCCGGTCGTGCTCGCGCTCGGCGCGTGGGGCTTCAAGGCGATGGGCGAGCCGCGGGAGGAGCAGGTCATCACGCCCGACTCGATCACCATGGACCTCCGCTCTGCCTTCCGCCCGCAGGTGGCCCTCGATCTGCCGGCGACCGCCTACGCGGCCCGCCTCGGCGGCGCCGAGCTGCTCATCCGGGTGGACGGCTCCGCGCTGGATGTGGGGCGCGGCGACGGCCCGGTCGACCTCGCCTTCGCGGCCGGCCCCGGCATCCATCGCCTCATCTCCGGCGACCTGGCCCCGGATCGGGCCATCGCCACGGGGGTGGTGGAGGTGCTGCACGGCCCGGGCGACCTCCTCGACCGCTTCGCGAGCACCTTCCACCTGGCCGCCTAGCCGCTTTCACAAAACGCAGGAGATTCTTCTCGAAGGCGCGCCGACGACACGATCTCGCCGCGATTCGCGAAGAATCTCCTGCGTTTTCGGAGGCTGGGGTACGGTGGCTCAGTGATCGAGGGGGATCCCACAGTGGCAAACGAGGAAACGGCGTCCGTCGACCGGCTGGCCGACGACGTGTTCGAGACGATCCGGCTGATCAAGGATGTGACGCGGGGCGCGCGACTCCCGGCGCCGCTGGTGTACCCGGTGCTCGGCGATCTGCAGGGGTCGGCCCGGCTGCTCTCCGTGGCGCTCACCCAGCTCGCGACCGGGCTGGGGCGGTCGCTGCGCGAGTTCGAGGTCTACGAGTCGGGCGGCGGCGAGCCGAGCATGAGCGTCGCCGTGTCGCGCGACCACCTGGCGCGGGCATCCGGCCTCGCGGTCAGGCTCGCGGACGAGCTCGAGGAGGCTCAGACCGCGATCGCGCATCTGCGCGTGCGGCGGGAGTACCCGGTCGACTGACCCGCGCCTACTCGCGCGAGGGCTCGTCGCTTTCGTCGGGCCGGAACCCGTTCACCAGTTCGTCGCCGATCTCGCTGATGAGGTTCTCGCCGCTGTTGTCCTCGTAGTGCTTGGGGTCGTCGGCGTCGCCGTCGAGACCCGGCGCGAGGCCGTTCGTCTCGTCGAAGTCGTCGATCGGTTCGTCAGTCGTCTTGCTCATGGCAGTTCTCCGTCCTGCCCGGGACGGTACTCGCGCGCCCGCCCCGGCGTAAGGCCCGCTCCTCCCTTCACAAAACGCAGGAGATCCGTCGGGAAACCGCGGTCGCGGCATCCGCACGTCGACGAACGCGGCAGATCTCCTGCGTTTTCGGGAGGCCGATGGCGGCACACCGCAACGAAAAAGCCCGGCGGCTCGAAGGAGCGGCCGGGCTGGTGGTGCACCCCCCGGGACTTGAACCCGGAACCCACTGATTAAGAGTCAGTTGCTCTGCCAATTGAGCTAGAGGTGCGTGGCGTCGGCGGCGAATCCTCGCCAGCCGAAGGTCAACATTAGCAGAGCCAACGGCGCCCTTGCGAATCAGGTCCGCTGCCTAGAATCGAGAGGGGTCACACCAGGCAGAAGGAGAAGTCATGTCGGAATCCGCCAAGCTCGAAGTCGGCGAAAAGGCACCGCAGTTCACGCTCAAAGACCAGGACGGCGCGGATGTCTCGCTCACCGACTTCGCCGGTGACAACGTGATCGTCTACTTCTACCCCGCCGCGAGCACCCCCGGCTGCACCACGGAGGCCTGCGACTTCCGCGACAACATCAACTCGCTCAAGTC
>JAODAU010000367.1 GCA_025463615.1 Microbacteriaceae bacterium
TGCCGACCGGCAGCAGGTGGAAGTCGGGCGCCTCGCCGAGCGCGTCGACGACCTCGAACGCGCCGGTCTTCTGGCCCTCGATGCGGTCGTTGTTCACCGAGTTCACGAGGTGCACCGGGTAGTTCGCGGCGAGGTCGCGGGCGATGTCGAGGCAGTCGTCGAAGTTGCCCTGGATCTGCAGCAGCTCCGCGTCGTGCGCGATCGCCTGGGCGAGCTTGCCGAGCGCGATCTTGCCCTCCGGCACCAGCACGGCGGCCTTGATGCCGGCGTGCGTAGCGTACGCCGCGGCGGAGGCCGACGTGTTGCCGGTCGAGGCGCAGATGACGGCCTTCGCGCCGTGCTCGACGGCCTTCGACACCGCCATGGTCATGCCGCGGTCCTTGAACGAGCCGGTGGGGTTCATGCCCTCGAACTTCACCCAGACCTGCGCGCCAGTGCGTGCGGAGAGCGCCGGGGCCGGCAGCAGGGGCGTGCCACCCTCGCCGAGGGTGACGATGGGGGTCGCATCCGAGATGTCGAGCCGGTCTGCGTACTCGCGGAGTACACCGCGCCACTGGTGGGCCATTAGGAACCTTCTACTCGGAGGACGGATGTGACCTGGCTGACGACCTCGGTGGTGCCGAGCGCCGCGACCGTCGCGGCGAGGTCCGATTCGGATGCCTCGTGCGTGCCAATCACAAGGGTAGCGGTGGGCGCGTGCCCGTCGGAGTGGGTGGACTGGGTCACCGTCTCCACGGAGACCCCGTGCTCGCTGAACAGCGTCGCGATCGCGGCGAGCACGCCCGGCTGGTCGGCCACGCTGAGCGTGATCTGGTAGCGGGTGGTCACGCTGGTGATCGGCAGGATGGGCAGGTTCGCGTGGGTCGACTCCGCGACGCCCGGACCGCCGATGACGTGGCGGCGGGCGGCCGAGACGAGGTCGCCGAGCACGGCGGATGCCGTCTCCACTCCCCCGGCGCCGGCGCCGTAGAACATGAGGTCGCCGGCCGCCTCGGCCTCGATGAACACCGCGTTCTTCGCGCCGTGGACGGCCGCCAGCGGATGCTCGCGCGGCACGAGCGCCGGGTACACGCGGGCCGAGACGCCCTCGACCCCGTTCGCGTCGGTGAGCCGCTCGCAGATGGCGAGCAGCTTCACCACGTAGCCGGCGCGCTTCGCCGCCGCGACCTCGTCGAGCGTGATGTTCGTGATGCCCTCGCGGTAGACCGCGTCGAGCGGCACCGTGGTGTGGAAGGCGAGGCTGGCCAGGATCGCGGTCTTCTGCGCGGCGTCGAAGCCCTCCGTGTCGGCGGAGGGATCGGGCTTCTCGGCGTAACCGAGGTCGGTGGCGGTGGCCAGGGCCTGCTCGAAGCTCTCGCCCGCGACATCCATGCGGTCGAGGATGAAGTTGGTGGTGCCGTTGACGATGCCCATGATGCGGCGGATGCGGTCGCCGGCCAGGCTGTCGCGCAGCGGACGGATGATGGGGATCGCCCCCGCGACCGCGGCCTCGTAGTACAGCTGGGCGCCAACCTGCTCGGCCGCCTCGAACAGCTCCGGACCGTGGGTGGCGAGCAGCGCCTTGTTGCCGGTGATCACGTCGGCGCCCGAGTTGAGCGCCTGCAGGATGAGCGTGCGCGCCGGCTCCAGCCCGCCCATGAGCTCGATCACGATGTCGGCGCCCAGGATGAGCGACTCGGCGTCGGTGGTGAAGAGCTCGGCCGGGAGCTCGGCGTCGCGCGGGGCGTCCGGGTTGCGCACGGCGATGCCGACCAGCTCGAGGCCGGCCCCCGCCCTGCCCGCGAGCTCGTCGCCGTGCTCGAGCAGCAGCGACGCCACCTGCGAGCCGACCGAGCCGGCGCCGAGGAGCGCGACCCTGAGGTTGCGATATTCGATCACTGTGGTGCTCCGTTCGAAATGCCGGCGTCTCTCGAGAGCAGGTCTGCCTCGGTCTCGCCGCGCACGATGACCCTGGCCCGTCCGTCGCGCACCGCGACGACGGGCGGCCGGCCCAGGTAGTTGTAGTTGCTCGAGAGCGACCAGCAGTACGCGCCGGTCGCGGGCACCGCGAGCAGGTCGCCGGGTGCCACGTCGCCGGGCAGGTACTCGTCGCGCACGACGATGTCGCCGCTCTCGCAGTGCTTGCCGGCCACGCGCACCAGGGCCGGGTCGGCATCCGACACCCGGCCGGCGATGCGCGCCGAGTAGTCCGCGGCGTAGAGCGCCGGGCGGATGTTGTCGCTCATGCCGCCGTCCACGCTCACGTAGCGGCGCACGTCGGCGCCGTCGACGAGCACGTCCTTGATGGTGCCGACCTCGTAGAGCGTCACGGTCGACGGCCCCACGATCGCGCGGCCCGGCTCCACGGCGACGACCGGCACCGGGATGCCGAGGCGCGCGCACTCGGACGAGACGATGTCCGCCATCCTGGCCGCCATCTCGGGCACGCCGAGCGCACGGTCCGCGCTCGTGTACGCGATGCCGAAGCCGCCGCCGAGGTTGAGCTCGGGCACCGGGCCGCCCTCGAGCAGCGAGGCCTGAAGCGTGAGCAGCCGGCGGGCCGACTCGACGAAGCCCTCCGACTCGAAGATCTGCGAGCCGATGTGCGAGTGCAGGCCGAGGAACTCGAGCGAGCCGAGCGAGCGGATGCGGGCGACGGCGGCCGGGGCGTCCGCGAGCGCGATGCCGAACTTCTGGTCCTCGCGCGCCGTGGCCAGGTACTCGTGAGTATGGGCGTGCACGCCGCTGTTGAGCCGGAGCCGCACCTGCTGCGTGCGGCCGTGGCGCGCGGCGGCCTCGGCGACGCGCTCGATCTCGATGGGGCTGTCGATGACGATGATGCCCACCCCGACCCGCACGGCACGGTCGATCTCGGCGAGGGACTTGTTGTTTCCGTGGAAGCCGAGGCGGGCGGCATCCACCCCGGCGGCGAGGGCCACCGCGAGCTCGCCGGCGCTGCAGACGTCGATGTAGAGACCGGCCTCGGTCACCCAGCGTGCCACCTCGGTGGAGAGGAACGCCTTGCCCGCGTAGTAGACCTTCGCCGCGCTGCCGATCCGCGCGAACTCGCGGTCGAAGGAGTCGCGGGCGAGGGCGGCGCGGTCGCGCACGTCCTGCTCGTCGACCACGAACAGCGGCGTGCCGAACTCGGCGGCCAGCGTGCCCGCGGGGACGCCCGCCACGACGAGCTCGCCGGAGTCGGCGCGGCTCGAATGGGCCGGCCACACCGCCGCGTCGAGCGCGTTCGCGTCGGCGGGGTGCTCCAGCCACGACGGGGCGAGCGGATTGGATGTCACGGAAGACCTCGAGGCGTGGTGAGGGGCAGGGGGCGGCCCGGTGTCGTCCGGGCGAACGCCTCGGTGAATCCTATTACGTCGCCGGACAGGTGCCCTCGGTGGCGAACAGCTTGGCGTCGAGCACCACGTTCGCCGCGGACACCTCGAGCGCGATCCGCGAGCCCTCCACGTGCAGGGCCTGCAGCCGGAACGCGCTCGGCAGCAGCTGGGCCACGCAGACCACCTGCGTCTTCGTCACCCCGTCCGCGAGGGCGCCGAAGGTGGAGGTGAGCTTCTCCGGCGTGAATCGCGCGCCGTTGACGGTGAACGCGGTCGGCTGCAGTGTGAGTTGGCCGTTCACCGCCGCCGGCTTGGCGGCGATGGAGACCGGCACGGTCAGCCCGAACGCCTTGACCGTCGTGCCGAGCTCGACCGATCCGCGCGAGAGCGACACCTTGCTCACCGGGATGTCGGGAAAGCTGGCCAGCAGCTTCTTCAGGCCGACCTCGTCGGTGCTGAACGACATCCGCACCAGCCGGGCCGGCTTCGACTGGTCGAGCGGGATGCCCTCCTCGGTGAGGTGCGCGTCGCCGGCGAGGGCGCCCACGGTGAGCTTCTTCGCGGAGATATCCACCCGATCGAGTGTGCCCGAGGCCAGCTGCAGAAGGGCGGATGCCCCGCCCACCGTCGCCGTGACCTTGGTGGTCTTCGGCACCGACAGCGACGACCGGAACTTGCTCACCGCCAGCTGCCCGATGTAGCTCCTGGCGATGCCGTCCGCCACGATCGCGGCGGCGACGAGAACCACCACGACAACGACGGCGACGACGATCCTGCGCGCGCGACGGCGGGGTGCGGCGGATGCGGTGGTCGCCGCGCCCGTCACATGCGCTCCGGCGCGCCCACACCCAGCAGCGCGAGGGCGTTGCGCAGCACCTGCCCGGTGGCGTCGTTGAGCCACAGCCGCGTGCGGTGCAGGTCGCCGATGGGCTCGTCGCCCAGCGGCGTGACCCGGCAGCTGTCGTACCAGCGGTGGTACGCGCCGGCGACCTCCTCGGCATAGCGGGCGACGCGGTGCGGCTCGCGCAGCTCGGCCGCCTGGCGCACAACACGCGGCAGCTCGGCGAGCACCCCGAGCAGCGCGCTCTCGGTCGGGTGTGTCAGCAGCGAGGCGTCGAACGCGGTGCGCGCCACGCCCGCGGCGGCCGCATTGCGCGCCACCGAGTGGGTGCGCGCGTGCGCGTACTGCACGTAGAAGACGGGGTTGTCGTTGGTGCGGCGGGTGAGCAGGTCGAGGTCGATGTCGAGCTGGGAGTCGCTGGAGGAGCGCACGAGGGCGTACCGGGCGGCATCCACCCCCACGGCCTCGACCAGGTCCTCCAGCACGACGACAGTGCCGGCCCGCTTGCTCATGCGGAACGGCTTGCCGTCGCGCAGCAGGTTCACCAGCTGGCCGATGAGGATCTCGAGGTTGACGTAGGGCACGTCGCCGAACGCCGCGACCATGGCCATCAGCCGCTTGACGTAGCCGTGATGGTCGGCGCCGAGCATGATCAGGTTGCGCTCGAAGCCGCGCTCGCGCTTGTTGAGGTAGTAGGCGAGGTCGCCGGAGACGTAGCCGGGCTCGCCGTCACTCTTGATGACGACCCTGTCCTTGTCGTCGCCGAAGTCGGTGGAGCGGAACCAGGTCGCGCCGTCCGCCTCGTAAATGTGGCCGGCATCCCGCAGTCGCTGGATGGCGCGCTCGACGTCACCGTTCTCGTGCACGCTGTTCTCGTGGAAGAAGACATCGAAGTCCACGCCGAAGTCGTGGAGGCTCTTCTTGATGTCGCCGAACATGAGGTCGACGCCGATGGCGCGGAAGATCTCCTGCTGGTCGTCGCGACCGATCGAATCGAGACCCTCGGGCGCCTTCGCGACGACGCGCGCCACGATGTCCTCGATGTAGTCGCCGCCGTAGCCGTCCTCCGGCGTGGGCTCGCCGAGGTAGCGGGCGAGCAGGGTGCGGGCGAAGCGGTCGATCTGGCCGCCGTGGTCGTTGAAGTAGTACTCGCGGGTGACCTCGCCGCCCTCCGCCGAGAAGATGCGCGCCAGGCTGTCGCCGACCGCGGCCCAGCGCACGCCGCCGAGGTGGATCGGGCCGGTGGGGTTGGCGGAGACGAACTCGAGGTTGATCGTGACGCCGCGGTAGAGGTCGCCGGTGCCGAACGCCTCCCCCTGTTCCACGATGGTGCGGGCGAGTTCACCGGCCGCCGCCGCGTCGAGGGTGATGTTGATGAAGCCGGGGCCCGCGACATCCACGGATGCCACGCCCGCCAGCCCGCGCACCTGCTCGGCGATCTCGCCGGCCAGTTCCCTCGGGTTGGTGCCGAGCGGCTTCGCCAGCTTCATGGCGATGTTGGACGCCCAGTCGCCGTGCTCGCGGTTCTTGGGCCGCTCGAGCGGCACGTCGTCGATCCCGACCGTGAGCGTGCTCTCGCCGCGTCGCTCCAGAAGCCCTTCGACGAGGACGAGCAGCTGGGCGGAGAGTTCGGCGGGGGTCACGAGAACCGATTCTATCCGGGCCGCTGGGCGCGCCCCGGCCGCCTCTTCAGGCGCCGTCGGTGATGATGGGGGCATGCCGTCACGTCCCAGCGTCCGTCTTGCCGCCGTCCCTGCCGTCGCAGCGGTCGCCGCCCTCGCCCTGCTGCTGACGGGCTGCGTTCCGGAGAGCACACCGAAGC
>JAODAU010000398.1 GCA_025463615.1 Microbacteriaceae bacterium
ACCATGACCATCCTCGTGATGGTGCCCGTGGTCGTCATCTTCTTCTTCGCCCAGAAGATCTTCGTGGAAGGAATCACCCTCACCGGGGTGAAGGGATAGCAATGAAACTCACTGTCGTCGGTGGCGGTTCCACCTACACCCCCGAGCTCATCGATGGGTTCTCGCGGCTGCGCGACACCCTGCCCATCGACGAGCTCTGGCTCGTCGACCCCGACGCGCACCGGCTCGAACTGGTGTCGGGGGTGTCGCGGCGCATGTTCGCGCGCGCGGGCCACACCGGCACCATCCACGCGACGGCGGATGTCGTGGAGGGCGTGCGCGACGCCGACGTGGTGCTGCTGCAGCTGCGCATCGGCGGCCAGGCCGCCCGCCACGGCGACGAGACGTGGCCGCACGAGGCCGGCGTGCTCGGCCAGGAGACCACCGGGCCGGGCGGCTTCGCCAAGGCCCTGCGCACGGTGCCCGTCGTGCTGGACGTCGGCGAGCAGGTGCGCCGCCACGCCAAGGCGGACGCCTGGATCATCGACTTCACCAACCCGGTCGGCATCGTCACGCGCGCCCTGCTGCAGGCCGGCCACCGCGCCGTGGGCCTGTGCAACGTGGCCATCGGCTTCCAGCGGCGGTTCGCCGGGATGCTGGGCGTGGACTTCCGCCAGGTGCGGCTCGAACACATCGGCCTCAACCACCTCACGTGGGAGCGCGGCGTGAGCATCGACGGGGTGGATGTGCTGCCGAGCCTGCTCACGGAACGCCTGCGGGAGCTTGCCGAGGAGGTGGAGCTGCCGGAATCCATGCTCACGATGCTGGGCTCGGTGCCGAGCTACTACCTGCGCTACTTCTACGACTCGGATGCGGTGCTGCGCGAGCAGCTCGGCTCGCCGACGCGCGCCCAGGCCGTGATGGCGGTCGAGGCCGAGCTGCTGGAGCTCTACGGCGACCCGCACGTGGACGAGAAGCCGGCGATCCTGGAGAAGCGCGGCGGGGCGTACTACTCCGAGGCAGCGGTGGACCTCATCGCGTCGCTGCTCAGCGACCGCGGCGACGTGCAGGTGGTGAACGTGCGCAACGACGGCCGTATGCCGTTCCTGCCGGACGACCACGTGATCGAGGTACCCGCGAGGGTGGGTAGTGCCGGGCTCGACCCCCTGCCCATCGCGCCCCTGCCGGATGACCTCGCCGGCCTCATCACGCACGTCGCCGGCTACGAGCGGCTCGCCCTCGACGCCGCCATCAACGGCGGCCGCGAGCGCGTGCTGCGCGCCATGCTCGCGCACCCGCTGGTGCAGCAGTACGACCGCGCCGAGAAGCTCACCGACCTGCTGCTCGCCGCGAACTCGCAGCACCTGGCGTGGGCCCGATGAGCGAACCGGTGGTCGTCGCCGTCGACGGAGGCGGCTCGAAGACGGATGTCGTGGCCGTCGCCCAGGACGGCACGCTGCTCGCGCACGCCCGCGGCCCGGCATCCAACCCGCAGGTCGAAGGGCTCGACACCGCCGTCGCGGTGGTCGACGCGCTCGTCGCGGAGGTGCTGGCCTCCGCGGGCCGGTCGGTGCTCCGCACCGCCGTCTACCTCGCCGGCCTCGACCTGCCCGCCGAGCTGGCGGTGTTCCGCGGCGCGGTCGACTCCATGCCCTGGGCCGTCGACGCGATCGTGGACAACGACATGTTCGCGCTGCTGCGCACCGGCACGCAGGAGCCCGACGCCATCGCCGTCGTCTGCGGCACGGGCATCAACGCGGTGGGCGTGCGCGCCGACGGCGCGACCGCCCGCTACCCGGCGCTCGGCGCGATCACCGGCGACTGGGGCGGCGGCTCGCACTTCGGCGAGAAGGCGCTCTGGCACGCGTCCCGCGCCGTCGACGGGCGTGGCCCGGCCACCTCGTTCACCACGACGATCCCGCGACACTTCGGCCTGCCCGACGTGCAGGCCGTCTACGAGGCGCTGCACTTCGGGCGGCTGCCGTTCTCGGCCCTCGCCTCGCTGGCGCCGGTCGTGCTCGACTGCGCGGACGCCGGCGACCGCGCCGCCATCTCGATCGTGGACCGGCAGGCCCGCGAGATCGTCACGATGGTGACGACCGCGATGGACCGGCTCGGTCTCACCGGCCGCGGCATCCCCGTGGTGCTCGGCGGAGGTGTGCTCGCGTCGGGCAACCGGGGGCTGCTCGACCGGGTGGATGCCGGCATCCTGAAGCACGACTCCGGGGCCCGCGTCTCGGTGGTGCGCGAGCGCCCGATCGTGGGCGCGACGCTGCTGGCGCTGGAGGCGGTGGGTGCTGGTGAGGCGGCGCTGGCCGCGGCGCGTGCATCGGTCGTCGCCGAGCTGGCGACGGTCGATTCCGGTCGCTGAGGCTCTCGAAGCGAGCGTCGCGTGATGGCCCCTTCGAGAGCCTCAGGGACCACCCTTCGAGAGCCTCAGGGACCAGTAACTGCTATCGGGCCTCCAGCACGGGCTCCTCCTCGGAGAAGTCCATCGTGGGGGGCTTCGAGCGGAAGCCGCGCGTGAGCACCGCGAGGTACACGAAGCCGATCACGACCCAGATGCCGCCGATGATGAAGGCGAGCGGCGGCAGGCTCGTCCACAGCCAGATGGTGAGCGCGAAGCCGATCGCGGGCGCCACGATGAACTTGAGGATGGCGGCCCCGCTGCGCTGCTTCAGATCGATGGCATACGTCTTGATCACGCTGAGGTTCACGAACGAGAACGCGATCAGCGCCCCGAAGTTGATCATCTGGAACACCCAGTCGAGCGGGATCACCAGCGCGATCAGCCCGAGCGCGCCCACGATCACGATCGCGAGGTAGGGCGTCTTGAAGCGCTCGTGCAGGCGGCCGAAGACGTTGCGCGGCAGCATCCCGTCGCGCCCCATGGAGTACAGGATGCGCGAGACGCTCACCTGCGACGTCATGGCCGCCGCGAAGCTGCCCGCTACGAACGCCGCCGTGAAGAGCCCGGCCAGCACGACGCCGCCGGCGCGGTGCATGAGGTCGAGGGTGGGCGCCGACGCGCTGATGTGCTGGTAGTCCGGGAAGACGAGCCCGGCCACCCACGCGCTCACCGTGAAGATGAGCCCGCCGATGAGGGTGGTGAGCAGGATGGCGCGGGGGATCGACTTCTTCGGCTCGCGCGCTTCCTCGGAGAGCGTCGACACCGCGTCGAACCCGAGGAACGCCAGCGCCAGGATCGCGCCGCCGGCCGCGAGGTGCGGCAGGTCGACGCCCTTGCCGAAGAACGGGTCGAACAGCCCGACCGTGTGCGGGTTGCCCGACAGGTAGCCGATGCTGCTGACCACGAAGATCACGATGAACACGATCTGCGCGCCAACGAGCGCGAGGTTCACGTTGGTCACCAGGTTGATGCCGATGAAGTTGAGCAGCGTCACCAGGGCGATCGACACCACCACCCACACCCAGAACGGGATCGCCGGCAACACGGCCGACATATATTGCCCGATGAGTACATAACTGAGGATGGGCAGCAGCAGGTAGTCCAGCAGCAGCGCCCAGCCGGTCATGAAACCGAGGTGGCTGCCGAACGCCTTCTGCGTGTAGGTGTACGCGGACCCGGCCACCGGATACTGCCGCACCATGTTGGCGTAGCTGTATGCCGTGAAGAGCATGGCCACCGTGGTGAGCACGTAGGCGCCGGCGAGGTGGCCCGCGGCGGCCTGGGTGGCGTAGCCCCAGCTGGTGAACACGGCCAGCGGCAGCATGTAGGCGAGGCCGAAGACGAGCAGGGCGGGGGTTCCGAGGGCTCGTTTGAGCCGCACCGTCTTTGGTGCGGCCGCGCTGGGAGCGGCATCGGGGGTGGAGCGTGACATTGTTACTCCTTCGATTTATCGGGTTGTCAACTGCAGAACATCGCCATCAGCGCGAAGCCGACGACGAAGACGAGGGCGGTCGGGAGGGCGCGCAGCCACCGTCCGCGGGCGAGGAGGGCGCGCACCAGCGCCCAACCGGCGCCGATGAGCGCGAGGCCGACGAGCCCGTGCGGCAGGATGCCGTGCGAGTGCCCGACGACATGGCCGGGCGCGAGCGCCACGAGCACGAGGGCCATCGCCCAGAGGTCGGCGAGGTGCTCCCGGAACATCGGCTCCGACCGCGCGCGGCGGGCGCAGGCCAGCGACGTGACGACGAGCGCGGCGGCGGCCGCCAGCATCCGCGCCGCCGAGTGCCCGCCGAGCATGCCGAACGCCATCGCGCCCGCCATCACCGCGTGCGGCGCGAGGCCGGCGACCGAGAGCCCGCTCGCGGCGCGAGCGGGGAGGATCAGGCCTGCCACACCGTTTTCACGTTCACGAATTCGCGGATGCCGAACGACCCGAGCTCGCGCCCGTAGCCGGAATCCTTGACCCCGCCGAACGGCAGCCCGAAGAACGACGCCGAGTTGCCGTTCGCGAAGACGCCGCCGAACTCGAGCTCCGACTGCAGCTGGTCGATCTCCGCCTGGTCGGTGGACCAGACGCTCGCCGCGAGGCCGAAGTCGGAGTCGTTGGCGAGGGTGATCGCCTCATCCACGCTGTCGACACGGTAGACGCAGGCCACCGGGCCGAAGCATTCCTCGCGGTAGATGCGCATGTCGGGCGTGACGTCCACCAGCACGGTGGCCGGGTAGAACCAGCCGGGGCCGTCGGGCAGCTCGCCGCCGGTGAGCACCGTGACGCCCTTGCCGACGGCGTCGACGACGAGCTCGTGCGCGTCGGCGCGCACCTGCTCGGTGGCCATCGGGCCGAAGCCGGTGCCCTCGGCGAACGGGTCGCCGGCGGTCGTGCCCTTCATCGCGTCGACGAAGGC
This sequence comes from Microbacteriaceae bacterium, assembly GCA_025463615.1. The sequence continues at coordinate 4,795 of JAODAU010000398.1, forward strand.
GGCCAGCCACTCGTCGTAGATATCCGTGTGCACGAAGAAGCGCTTGGCGCAGATGCAGCTCTGGCCGCTGTTCTGGGTGCGGGATGCCGCCCCCATCGTCGCCGCCCGCTGCACGTCTGCGCTGGGCATGACCACGAACGCGTCGGTTCCACCGAGCTCGAGCACGGACTTCTTGATGTTGCGGCCCGCCGCCTCCGCGACCGCCGATCCTGCGCCCACCGACCCGGTGAGGGTGACGGCGCGGATGCGGCGGTCGTCGATCAGCTTCGACGCGGCCGCGCCCTCGATGAGCAGCGTCTGGAACGCGCCGGCGGGGAAGCCCGCGCGCTCGAACAGCTCGCCGAGGTAGAGGGCCACCTGCGGCACGCTCGAGGCGTGCTTGAGCAGGCCGGTGTTGCCCGCCATCAGCGCGGGGGCGGCGAAGCGGATGACCTGCCAGAACGGGTAGTTCCACGGCATCACCGCGAGCACGGTGCCGATCGGCTGGAACGTGACCCGCGCCCGGGACGCGCCGACCGTGGAGGGCTCGACCGGGTTCTCGTCGGCGAGGTAGCCCTCGGCGTGGTCGGCGTAGTGGCGCATGCCGTTCGCCGATTTGGTGACCTCGTACTTCGCCGTGGGGATGGTCTTGCCCATCTCGGTGGCGGCGAGGGCGGAGAGCAGCTCGAGGTCGGCATCCATGAGGTCGGCGGCCCGGTGCATCCAGGCCGAGCGCTCGGCGAACGTGGTCGCCGCCATCGCGCGGTTCGCGGCCTCGGCGCGCCGCAGGATCTGCTCGACCTGCTCGGCGGTGTGCGGCTCGAAGCTCTTCTCCACCACACCCGTGGCGGGATTCAGCGTTGCGATAGCCATGGAAAACTCCTTCGTTTCGTGGGGACTGTTACTGCGACGACAGCGCGGCCCGGGCGAGGGCGACGGCGCCCCGCACCGGCTTCACGCCGAGAAGATGGACGGTGAGCGCCGGGTCGACCGCGGCGGCGAACGCGTCGAAGAGGCGCGGCTGGTTGCTGATGACTCCACCGGAGGCGACGACCTCGGAGCCGACCGCCCCGCGCCGGCGCAGCTGCGCGACCAGGCGCGCGAGGTGCCCGGCCGCATCCCGGATGACGGAGTCCGCGAGCGCGGAGCCCGCGTCCGCCGCGGCGAACACCGCGCTCGCGTGCGGCCCCCAGTTGTCCATGGTCGGCTCGTCGTTCACGGCGCGGGCGAGCCGCTCCGCGTCGGCGACGCCGAAGTCGGCGAGCAGCGCACCGAGCAGGCCGTCGTCGGCGAGCCCGTCGTCGTGCGCGAGCAGCGCGCGCTGGGTGGCGACGCGCACGATTCCGGCGGCGCCGGCCTCGTCACCGATGACCCAGCCCCAGCCGCCCGTGACGAGCAGCTCGCCGGCGGCGTCGGAGGCGACCGCGATCGCGCCGGTGCCGGAGATCACGCCGATGCCGGCGTCGAATCCGGCCGCGGGAACCAGCAGGCCCGCATCGTTGATGGCGCGGGCCGGTAGGCCGAGGGCGCCGAGCGCCGCCTCGAACCCGTGCGCCACGGCGGCGGTGTCCAGTCCCTGGGCGCCGACGCCGAGTGACAGCACCTCACGGTCGGCGGGGAGGTGTGCGGCCAGCGCCTTCGAGATCCAGGCTGCGCCGGCATCCAACGGTTCGGCGTCCCAGTCGTCGGAGGCGAACGTGGTCTCGAGCACGACCTCGCCGCCGGGCGTCTCGGCGACCAGGTCGGTCTTGGTGCCGCCGACGTCGAGGCCTACGATCAGGCCGGTCACGTGGCCGACCCGTCGCTCACCTTCGTGTCCGAGTTGTGGAACACGAACTCCTCGATGTCGATGCCGGCCTGGTGCGCGACCCGCTCCACGAGCATCTGCAGCACGAGCGCCTCGAGCACGGCGCGCGGCGCCGCGGAGACCTTGGGCAGCGCCACGACCTGCAGGGTGGCGGTCTGCTCGACCGGCTCGCTGGTGATCAGGATGACGCGGTGCCCCGCCTGCGAGAGCGTGTGCGCCACCTCGAGCTCCCGGGTGTCACCGAAGACCACGTGCACGCCGTGCCCGGCCGACTCCATCGATCCGTGCAGGTACTGGCGCGTGCTCATCGCCGAGCTGGGCAGGCGGGCGACCTCGCGGAACAGCAGCGCGCCCGCCTCGGCCGAACCGACGGCGGGGCCGGCGCCCACGAAGTCCGCGGTGGTCACGCCGGCGAAGGTGGCCGCGAGCTCGGCGACCTGAACGCCCACCGAGTCCTGCGTCCAGCCGAAGAGGGCGGGGAGCCGGGACCAGGCCTCGTCGAGCTCACCGCCGTTCCAGACATCCGCGATCATGCCGAGGGCGGTCACTGTGGCGGTGTAGCCGATGGTCGAGGCGTAGCTGTCCGGGATGTTGCCGAGGCTGATGGTGCGCGCGACCACGTCGGCGATCGGCGAGGGCCGGTTGTTCACGACGGCGTAGCGCAGCCTGTCGTCCACCGACTCGAGCACGGCCAGCGTCTCGGAGCTGCGGCCGCTCTGCGAGATGCCGATGATGGGGTGGTCGCTCGCCGGGTACGGCAGCGGCAGGTCGCCCGCGCCAAGCCGCAGCGCGTCGATGCCGCGACTGCGCAGCGCCCACACCGGGGCGGCCGCGGCGGCGAGGCTCGCACCGATGCCCACGAAGACCGGGCCTTCCCCCGCGAATTCGCCGCGGTCGCGGTGCTCGCACACCTCGACCGAGAGGCGCTCGATCGCGAGCTCCAGCTGGGCGCGCTGGGTCTTCCTCGCCTCGGCGAACGTGACGTATCCGTCGGGGATCATGCGGGGTGCTCCTGATCGTGCTCGTGGTGGTCGTGCTCGCTGTGGTCGTGGTGCTGGTGGCCCGGAGCACAGTGGTCGCTGGTCGACTCGGGGATGTCGAGGGTGGGGTTGCGGCCGAAGAAGCCGTGCGGCTTCAGCACGAAACCGGTCGAGTCGACCGGCATGATCGGCCAGTCCTCGAGCCGCGGGAAGTGGGTGAGGCCGAACGTGTGCCAGAGCACGATGTCGGTGCCGTCGACGTTCCGGTCTGCCGCCGTCCACGTCGGCAGACCGGCGCCGCCCGGGTGCATGTTCACGAAGTCGCCCGCCGGGTACAGCTCGTTGGGTTCGTACGCGGTGACCCACAGGTGTTTGGCCGAGAAGGTGGCGCGCTTGTAGATGTCGCTCTCGGCATCCGCCATCAGCACCGGCTTGCCCTCGGGGAAGAGCACGTAGCCGATGTCGTTGCCGAGCCGGTTCTGGATGCCGGGGTTCGACACCAGCCACACCCGCCCGAGCGCGTTGTCGGCCAGCCGCTGCGCCTGCTTCTCGGTGGTGAGGCGCGTGGCGACCTGGGTGAATCCGGTGCCGGTGGGGTTGCGGTCGCCGCGCGGAACCAGCCGCGCCTCGAGCTCGTCGACCGCGTTCTCCGTGCCGCCGACCATCATGTCGAGGCGGGCGCTGAACATGTGCTGGTGGTAGGGAGCGCCGAGTCCGGGCGCGAGCTCGGACGCGAACTCGTAGCCCTTGCCCGGGTAGGCGGAGGTGAAGACGACACCGGTGGCCTTGACCTCGAGCTCGATCGAGCCGTCCAGCGAGAAGTACCAGTAGAAGCCGTAGTCGTAGTTGCCGACGGTGACGAAGAACGAGACGACGAGGCGCCGGTTGCGGCGCGAGTCGCTCGAGCCGTTCCAGTTGTCGGTGTGCTTCCAGAGGATGCCGGTGTCCTCCTCGTGGATGCAGATGGCCTGCGGCACCGTGCGGGCGTTGCCCGCGGCATCCGCCATCACGGCGTCGAGGTAGGTGATATCGCCGACGCAGTCGCAGCCGAGCTCGAGCGAGTTGGCGAAGCCGCCGAGCAGGTACTCGCCGCAGTCGAAGAAGTTCTGGAACCAACGCTGGGGCGACGGGTCGCCGTACGGCACCATCATCTCGGCGATGGACGCGCGATAGATGACCGGGCGCTGTTCGCCGCCGTCGTTGATGGAGACGTTGTGGAAGACCAGGCCCTCGCGCTGGTCGAAGCCGACCTGCAGCTGCCAGCCGAGCCAGCTCAGCACGCCGTTCTCGTCGATGCTGAAGCTCGGGCCCTCGGGCTGGGTGATCTCGATCGGCTTGATGCCCGCTCGATCGGGCTGGCCGACCCAGGCGGGGTCGTGGAAGTTGCCGTCCTCCTGCGGCACGGGCAGGTCGACGTAGTCGATCACGTCGAGCACCTCGCGGGTGACGACATCCACCATCACGGTCACGCCGTCGACCGGGTGCGCCCAGCCGAGGTCGTTGGGCGTCTTCTGCACGAAGGTGAAGCAGCGCTGGATGCGGCGGCCGGTCTCGCTCTCGGCGAGCACGCCGGCGGAGAGCGGGTTCACCCGCAGCGTGCTGAGGTCGGTGAGCCCGCGCTTGGCCATGGCGGCGAGCCAGCGCTCGTCTTTGTGCACGACCTCCTCGACCAGCGGGAACTCGAGCAGCACCACGGGCACCTGGCCGTCGACGGCGGGGTCGAGCTCGCGGGCAGACTCGATGCGGTCCTCGGCGGGCACGACGACCACGTCGTGCGAGGCGCCGGACGCCATGTCGACGAGCATCGCGCGGAACCGGCGGGCCGCGACCGTGCCGGCCAACAGGGTCCGCTTGTCCTGCTCGAGCAGCCCGAAGTACGAGACGTGCACGTTCTCGCCCAGCAGCCCCTCGCGGGAGAGGATGCCGCGGCAGGCGGCGATCTCGTCGGTGCGGGGGGTGGCGAGCGCGGCGGCAACGGAGTGGAGGTCCACGAGATCTCAGCTTTCGCGGTCGAGGAGCGGTATACGCACCACTATAGACCAATGCCTATCCACTGTGCCAAGAACGTATGCCAGACAGACCTCTGAGACCGTGCGTGTCCGGAGCGAACAAAGCGGATCGAGCTCGTCGAGATCACATGCAGCAATGGCGCGGCGGGGAGGTCTCGACGAGCTCGACCCGCTTGTGCGCCCTAGCGGGAGGTGCGCGCGAAGAACGTGCGCAGGCGGTACCGGTCGCCCGCGTACCGGATGGTCGAGCTGAACAGCGGGCGCTCGGCGGAATCGAGCGCCAGCTGCTTCATCACCAGCACGGGTTTGCCCGGCTCGATCTCGAGCAGAGCGGCGGCCTCGGCATCCGCCTCGCGCGCCTCGATGGTGGCGTCGGCGCGCATCGGGCGCACGTTCGCGCCCGAGAGGAAGTCGAACAGCGACTCCGTCGTGAAGTCGGCATCGACGAGGCCGGGGGCGAGGTGGGCGGGGATCCGCGTCACGTCGATGGCGATCGGCACCCCGTTGAGAAGGCGCACGCGGTCGAGGTGGAAGATCGGGGTGCCCGCGGCGATGAGCAGCGGCTCGGCCTCATCGAGCGAGGCGGGCGCCACCTCGGCGCGAATCACCCGGGACGATGCGGTGAGCCCGATCCGTGCCGCCGTCTCGCTGAACGACTCCAGGTTGTTCGGCCATTCCTTGTTGGGAGCGGGGGCGTCGCGATCCGCAACGTACCAGCCACGACCGTGCGACGGACTGAGCACGCCGCTCTCCACCAGCTTGTTCAGGGCCTTGCGCAGCGTTACGCGGGAGATGCCGAGCTGCAGGCAGAGTTCGCGCTCCGGGGGGAGCCGGGACCCGGGCTTGAGCGCACCGCTCTCGATCTCGCCATTGATGAGGTTGACCGCCTGCACCCAGAGCGGCTCGGGGTAGTCGGACCTGATCCCGCCGGGGGTCTGCTGCGTCAACGACATGACCCCTGCTCCTTCGGTTGTGGTGCGCTACCTCTTTCATACCATCCCGTGCCATGCGGGGGTGGACAGTTTCGTCGCGTGAAGCTGCAGTCAGCCCGCGGCGGGCGAGCGCGAGAACGAGGTGCGAAGGCGGTAGCGGTCCCCCGCGTACCGGATTGTGCTGGAGAGCACGGGTCGGCCGTGGCGGTCCGTCACCAGCTGGTGCATGGAGAGGGTCGGCGTGTCCAGGGCGACGCCGAGCTGGGCGGCCAGCTCGGCATCCGCGGTTCGCGCCTCGATGGTGGTCTCGGCCTGCGCGGGCCTGACCCCGGCCGACTCGAGGGTCGCGTAGAGGCTCGCGATGGTGAAGTCGACATCGAGGATGCCGCCCACCAGCTCGGCCGGGAGCCGCGCGCTGTCGCTGGCGATCGGCATCCCGTCGAGTTTGCGCACCCGGTCGAGGTGGAAGATCGGGATGCCCGGGGCGATGCCCAGCTCCTCCGCCTCGTCGATCGTCGACGGCCGCACCTCGCGCCGGAGCACCGTGGAGGTCGCGGCGAGGCCCATCCGCTCGGCGGTCTCCCCGAAGGATTCGAGGGTTGTTGGCCACTCGCGATGCGCCGGCTCGGGCCGCGGCGCCACCGGGTCGAACGCTACGAACCACCCCCGCCCGTCGGACACGACGATGACGCCCTCTGCGGCCAGGCTCGCGAGCCCTTTGCGCAGCGTCACGCGACTGACGCCGAGTTCCTGGCAGAGCAGTCGCTCGGCCGGGAGTCGGCTCCCCCTCGCATACACGCCGTCGCGGATGCCGTCCCGCACCGTCTCGGACACCTGCCGCCAGAGCGGCCCGGGAGCCGTGCCCACGAGTCGTCGCGGCGACGGACTGAGCACCGTCACGACGGGTACTGCACTTTTTCCCAGGTGCGGGAACGCATCGAGCGGTAGCAGGCATCGAGGATGGTGTTGACGATCACGCCGTCCTCGAACGTCTCATCGGGCGTCGTGCCGGCCGCGAAGTGATCCACGAAGTGCCGCATCTGCTGCGAGAACCCGTAGGCGCGGGTCTCCTCGGGCACGGGGTAGACCCAGCCGGTGTCCTGGTCGGACTTCTCCACGAGGTAGCCCACGGGCTCGGAGATGAAGCCCCAGACCGGGGTCACCGAGGTGTCGGTGACGAGCCGTCCCGCCGAGCCGACGAACTCGTGCCTGAGCTGCATGCCGCCCTTCTCGATCCAGGATGACTCGATCGTCGCCAGCTGTCCGCCCTCGAACTTCAGCATCGCGACCGCCGAGTCCTCCCCGGTGGTCTTGTCGCCATGCAGGAGCGTCGCACCCCACGCGAAGACCTCGGTCACGTGGTTGCCCTTGCCGAAGAAGTGCCGCGCGGACTCGACCGTGTGGCACCCCATGTCGAGGAGCGCGCCACCCCCGGCCGTCTCGGCATCCCAGAAGTGGGCCGCGTGCGGTCCCGAGTGCGCCTCTCGGGCGCGCATCGTGAGAAGCTCGCCGATGCCTCCCGCAGTGATCATCTCGTGCGCCTTCTGGATGTTGGGCGAGAACACCGAGCTCTCGGCGTAGCCGTGCCACACCCCCGCGTCGCGCACGATGTCGAGGATCTGCTGCGCCTCCGCCCCGGTGCGGGCGAGCGGCTTGGTGCAGATGATGCCTTTGCCCGCGGATGCCGCGATGCGGGCGGCATCCACGTGCGCCTCGTTCGGCAGGGCGATCACCACGAGGTCTATCGAGGCGTCCGCGCACAGTTCTTCGATGCTCGTGTGGTGCGCGGGGCTCCCCCACCGGTCCGCGAACGCGGCGGCGCGGGCGCCATCGCGTGAGAAATTGCCCGCCAGCTCGGCGTTCCGCACGTCGAGCAGCGAGTCGGCGTACGAGTCCGCGATGAACCCCGACCCGAGGATGCCGACACGAATCATGTGTTCATCTCCAGACTCCGCCGATCCAGTGCAGCAGGGTAGACCAGATAATACCGCTAGCGTGTAAATTGTCTACCAAAGGCGTCAGCGCCCAAATATACTCCAAAACATGCATACCTCTTGCTACCTCTTGCATGCCTGTATATGCTCACCACACACGGGCACCCCGGCCCGCACCCCTTGTGGCCACGCGTGGCCACATCAGAGAGAAGGACTTGGATGCGATCGAAACTTGCACCGTTCGCCATCGTGGTCGTCGCAGCAGTCGGCATCGGGCTCTCCGGATGTTCCGCCAGTTCCGGCGGCGACACCTCGAAGACCACCACGATCACGTTCGGCAACTGGCGCACCGAAGACGCGAAGCTCTGGGAGAGCAACGTCATCCCCGCGTTCGAGAAGGCCCACCCGAACATCAAGGTGACCTACCAGGCCACCGACACCAACGACTACAACGCGGCGATCCAGTCGAAGGTCGAGAGCGGCACCGGCCCGGACGTGATCATGTGCCGTCCGTTCGATGTGAACCGCTCATGGATCGAGAAGGGCTACTTCGACGACCTGAAGAGCCTCGACTCCATCAAGAACTTC
>JAODAU010000041.1 GCA_025463615.1 Microbacteriaceae bacterium
ATGGCCACCCCGGCGAAGAGCGCCACGGCCGCCCCGCCGGGGCCCTGCCAGCCGTAGGCGGCCGACAGCGCTCCGATCGTCAGCTCGACGCCCGCAGCGATCAGCGCGATGGCGCCGGCCGCTCTGCCCCGGAGCAACAGCGCGGCGAGGAACGCCAGGACGAGCAGAACACACGTGATGATCGACGGATTGGAGAACGGCCCGATCGAGCCCGTGTACCGAGTGGCCGGCGCCCAGATGATGAAGAGCGCGTAGAACACCGAGAGCGCGGCCCCGAACGACAGCGGGAGCAACCGCAGGCGCTGTCCGCGTGGCGGGAATCCGAAGCGCTTCGCCAGGCCGGCGGCCATGAGTGCCGCGGCATCCGCTCGCGTGGGGCGGGTTCGGCCGGCATGATCGGCGACATCGAGCAGGATGCCGACCATGGCATCCTCGTTGGCGGCCCGCCATTCGCTGGGGTACCAGCGCAGGAGCCGTCGATAGGCCGAGCTGAGCGGATCCTCCGATGTGCGCTCGAGTATCTCCAGCGGAGCAGGCGTGACTTCGCCGCGATCGGCGGGCGCCATGGGGAGCGATATCGAGATCGAGCGGTGAGGTGGCAGCGCCACGTCCTCGGGGTTCATGCCCGGGCCTCCCGCGATCGCAGCCGCAGGCGATCCCGCGCTGCTCGGGCGTTCGCCTCCATCCGCTCGACCTCCTCGGAGAGCCGAGCGGACCCGTCGTCCGTCAACGTGAAGTAGCGCCTAAGTCTTCCGTCGACCACCTCGTCCCCGTCGAGGGCTACGAGGCCACGCTCACGCAGGCGGTCGAGCGCTGCATACAGCGTCGGCACCTTCAGGTCGACCGTGCCGAGGGACAGCGTGCGCGTCTCCTCCATCAGCGCGTAGCCATGGTTGCGCCCTGCGGCCAGTGCGGTGAGGATCCAGAAGGTCGGCTCGCGCAGTTCTTGTGACATGTTGGCAGAATATTCTGAACGCGAGAGTATGGCAATAGCCCCGCCACCAAATGAGGCCTAGCCTCGAAGGCATCCGACCCGGGAGGACCCGCCATGGCCACCGACACCGCATCCGTCGCTCGCGCGTACATCGAGGCCGTCGGGGCGCACGACCTCGCGCCGCTCGACGATCTGCTCGACGACTCCCTGGTCGCCAGCTTCGCGGGCGCGCCCAGCGACAAGTCGAGCTGGATCGCGGCCCTGAACCGGCTCCTGCCCGCGCTGGTGCGCAACGACATCCGCGAGGTCTTCGTCGACGGCGAGCGGGGCTGCGTGATCTACGACTTCGTGACCGACACGGATGCCGGGGCCGTCGCCTGCGTCGAGACCGTCACCGTGCGCGACGGTCGCATCACGCGCATCGAGCTGCTGCTCGACCGGGTCGCGTTCGCGCCGGTGAACAAGGCGCTGGCGGAGCGCGCGGCGGGGTAGCGAAATTGCTCGCGACGAGCGGATCCGGGCCGCTCCGGTCACAACGGGCCGGCACGCCGACCCGTCGGGCCGCCAAGCCCCGTTTTGCGGACCGCCGCGGGCGCCGGCGCCGCGGCCATCCGGCCTAACGTTGTAGCTGTAACCGCTACGTCGACAAGGAGACAGCACCATGGAAATCGTCCCCCTCCCACCGACCACCAAGGGCCCAGCCGCGATGTTCGCCGGCGACGTGTGGTTCGACGTCATCGCCCCGCCCCAGGCGGAGCCCTCGCGCATGAAGGTCAACCTCGTGCGCTTCTCCCCCGGTGCGCACACCGCCTGGCATTCGCACGCGGTCGGGCAGACGCTCCACGTCACGGAGGGCGTGGGCTACGTGCAGTCGCGCGGTGGCGAGGTCACGCGCATCCTGCCCGGCCAGACCATCTACACGCCGCCCGGCGAGGAGCACTGGCACGGAGCGACCCCCGACCACTTCATGTCGCACCTGGCCATGTGGGAGGGCAGCGCAGACGGCTCGGAGACCACGTGGGGCGAACAGCTCACCGACGACGAGTACCCGAGCGCATGAGCGCCTGGACCGAAGACGAGCTCGCGCGCATCGCGAAGGCCGGGGAGCTGCGGATCGCCGGTCGGCGGCCCGACGGCACCCTGCGCAAGCTCGTGATCATCTGGCAGGTGCGCGTCGGCGACGAGCTCTACGTGCGGTCGGTGAACGGCCCGACCGCGGCCTGGTACCGCGGCACGCAGGAGCTCGGGGAGGGCCGCATCGAGTCGGGCGGCGTCTCGAAGGATGTCGCATTCACGAGCGACGCCTCCCGCGACGCCGAGGTCGACGCCGCCTACCGGGCGAAATACGGCACAGGCAGCTCGGTGCGGGCGATCACGAGCCCCACCGCCACCGAGACGACACTGCGCGTGGACCCGCGCTGAGAGGCGACACCATGGACACCTTCACCCTCAACAACGGCGTCGCGATCCCGCAGCTCGGCTACGGCGTCTTCCAGACGCCCCCGGACGAGACGCGGGATGCCGTTGCCGAGGCCCTCAGGGCCGGCTACCGGCACATCGACACCGCGGCCGCGTACAACAACGAGCGCCAGGTCGGCGAGGCGATCGCGTCATCCGGGATCGACAGGAGCGACCTCTTCATCGAGACGAAGGTCTGGATCACCGATTACGGGTACGACGAGACACTGCACGCGTTCGAGAAGAGCTCACGCAAGCTCGGGCTGGACCAGCTCGACCTGCTGATCCTGCACCAGGCGCTCCCGAGCGCGTTCGACCGGACCCGCGAGGCGTACCGCGCGCTCGAGACCCTGCTCGCCGACGGGAGGGTGCGCGCGATCGGAGTCAGCAACTTCATGGTCGAGCACCTCGACGACCTCATGCAGAGCGCGAGCGTGACCCCCGCGCTCAACCAGATCGAGCTGCACCCGTACTTCCAGCAGCCGGAGGTGCAGGCGGCGAACGCCGCGCGGGGCATCCTCACGCAGGCGTGGGCGCCGATCGGCGGCATCACCTTCTACCGGGACAGCGGCCACTCGAGCACGCTCGAGGACCCGACCATCGGCGCGATCGCCGAGGCTCACTCGAAGACGCCGGCCCAGGTCATGCTGCGGTGGCACGTGCAGGACGGGCGCTCGGCGATCCCGAAGTCCGTCACGCCGTCACGCATCGCCGAGAACATCGACGTCTTCGACTTCGAGCTGTCTGCCGACGAGCTCGCGGCGATCGACGGGCTCGACACGGGACACCGCGGTGGGCCGGAGCCGGAGGCCATGACGCTGGAGGCGTTCGGGCGGCCGATCCCGGAGGCGTGAGCCGCGCATCACTGCAGGCAGAACTCGTTGCCCTCCGGGTCGCGCATCATGATCGCGAACTCCTCGAACGGGCCCCACGGCTCGTCGAGCACCTTCTCGATGGTTGCGCCCAGCGACACGAGCCGGTCCGCCTCCGCCTCGACCTCGGCGCGGGTGGCGTGGCCCTCGGATGACGGCGTGATGTCCAGGTGCATGCGGTTGCGCTGCCGCCGCTCGCGGCTGTAGCGCGTGAAATAGAAGCGCTGGTGCCCGCGGTCGCCGTCCCAGGCCTCCGCGCGGGCGGTGATCTCGTCATCCGTGAGTCCCGCCTCTTTCAGCGCGGCGACCTCGTCGTCGGGCCAGCCCGTCGGCTCGGGGTAGCCCATCGCGGCGGCCCAGAAGCGGGCCAGCTCGGTGGGGTTCTCGGCGTGGAACGTGACGTTGGCGATTCGTGCTGTCATGCCGACGAGGGTAGACCCGACGTCAATTCGTGCCGGTCACCGAGAACGCGTTTCCGTCCGGGTCGCGGAACGCGAACATGGCGGGCACGCCCGGCCAGCGGATGACGTCGTCAACGTCGACCCCGTCGGCGACCATGGCCGCGTGCGTCGCGTCGACGTCATCCGAGGTGAAGCGGATGCCGATGGCGCCGCGGGTGACGTCAGGCGCGGCCGGCTCGAGGGTGAGGATGACGTTGCCCGAGCCCGGCAGCAGCTCGATCCAGCGGCCGTTCGGCGTCGGCACATCGCGCTGCACGGCGAAGCCGAGGCCCGTGTAGAAGCTGAGCGCCGCGTCCTGGTCGTCGACGGGGATGCTTACGGTGCGAACGCCGGTGATGTGTGTGCTGTCCATGATTTCCTCCAGTGTGGTCAGATTCACCCTCATGACGATGTCACGAGCCCGCGATCGACACTCAGGCCAGAATCGACGCGGCAACCCGCGCGGGCGGCGGCATCGGCGCCTCCGCTCCCCCGGCTCGCAGCGACTCGATCGCCAGCGCCGAGAACCGGCGGGATGCCGCCAGCCGGGCCTCGGGCGTCGCGGCGGTGAGACCGCGGCCGGCCATGAGCAGCAGCACGAGGTCGTCGAGCACGACGTCGGGGCGCATGGCCCCGGCATCCTGCGCCCGCCGCACGAGGCCGGCGAGGGAGCGCAGGATGCCGCCGCGATGTGACGCGAAGTCGACGGCGCCGGGGAACGCCGACATGAACGCGTCGGTGAACCCCTGGTTGCGGGCGTTCAGCTCGCCGATGCGCACGAGGAACGTGCGGATGCCGCGCCACGGGTCCGGGTCGACCGCCGCCTCGAGCACGATGCGCTCGCACGCGCGCAGCTCGTCCTCGAACGCGGCCGCGATGAGGTCCTGCTTGGTCGGGAAGCGGCGGTACAGCGTGGCCGGCCCGACCCCGGCCGCACGGGCGACGGCCCGCATCGGCACGGCGAGTCCGCGCTCGGAGAACAGCTCGCGGGCGGCGTCGAGCAGCGCCTCGCGGTTCTCCTCCGCGTCGGCGCGCAGCATGTGAGGCAGTCGCTCGGGCATGGGTCTCACTTTAGTCAAGTGGACGGGTGCGTCCGCTACCGTCGAGGCATGAGAGCGATCACGATCGAGACATTCGGCGACCCCGACGGGCTGCGGCTGACCGAGGTGCCCGAGCCGAGCCCGGCGCCGTGCCAACTGCTGGTCGAGGTGGAGGCGGTCGGCGTCGGTGGGGTGGATGCCGTCATCCGTCGCGGCACGCTCGGCGGATCGGGCCTGCTCGGCGGCGCCGTGCCCGGCAGCGAAGTCGCCGGCCGCGTGGTCGGCGTCGGCGACGGAGTGGACGCCGAGTGGATCGGGCGGCGCGTCTGGGCGTTCACCGGGATCGAAGGCGCCTACGCGGAGTTCGCGGTCGCCGCCCTCGACGACGTGACGCCCCTCCCCGACGCGCTCCCGGCGACGGATGCCGTCACCCTCGGCAGCGCGGCCACCGTCGCCCACTTCGCGCTCCGGCATGCCCACTTCGCGCCGGGTGAGTCCGTGCTCGTGCGCGGCGCCGCCGGCAGCATCGGCATCGCGGCGGTGGAGCTGGCCCACGCGGGCGGGGCGGGCGCGGTCGGGGTGACCACGTCATCCGACGTTCGCGGCGAACGGCTCACCGCGCTGGGTGCGACGCACGTGCTCGACCGTGGCGGCAGAACACCCGACGGGGCATCGCCGTCGTTCGACGTCATCCTCGACGTGGTGGGCGGCGAGGCGCTGCCGAGCTTCTTCGACCTCCTGAAGCCGAACGGCCGGCTGGTGGCGCTCGGCGTGGTCGGCGGCTATCCGCCGGCCGACTTCGGGATGGCGCTGATGCGCGCGTTCCAGCGTTCGCTCTCGTTCGCCACGTTCAGCCTCAACACGGTCGACGTTCGCGAACGCAATCGCGTTCGCGCGGAGTTATTCGCCGACGCCGCGAACGGGCGTTTGCAGGCAGTCGTCCACGAGGTGCTGCCGCTCGACCTCGCGGCCGACGCCCACCGCGCGATGGACGCGGGCGAGGTCTTCGGCCGCATCGTGCTCACGCCGTAGCGGTCAGGCCGCCACCGTCTCCACGGATGCCCGCCGCACCCACCCGAGCAGGAACGCGAGCAGCGCCACGGCCGTGACCACCGCGCCGAGCACGGGCACCAGCTCCACCTCGCCGACCCCGATCACCGCGGCGCCCAGCACGGGCGCGAGCGCGATCCCGGCGTACATGGCCGTCGAGTACCAGGAGAGCGCGACGCCCGCGGTCGCGGGGTCGATCGCGATCAGCCGGTGCTGGATCGGGAGCGATGCGCCGTTCGCCGCGATTCCCCAGACCACGAACAGCACGGCGATCGCCGCGAAGGTGTTCACCGCGAGGGGAACGAGCGCGAGCACGATGATCTGGCCGCCGAGGAAGATGATCGCCGACCGGCGACTGCCGATGCGGTCGGTGAGCGGTCCGGCGATCGCGTTCCCCGCGACACCGGAGAGGCCGAACACGAGAAGCAGGACGGCGAGCACGCCGCCGTCGCCGTGGGTGGCCGGCGCGACCACGACCGAGCTGAAGATGTAGACCACGTTGAACGCGCCGATCACCAGCAGCGTCGCGGCGAGCGCGAGCAGCACGCGCGAATCGCGCAGCACGCCGAACCGGCGGCGAACGGAGACGGGCGGCGCGAGGGGCACGCCGCGAACGAACAGCGCGACGGCACCCGCGGTGAGCGCGGCGAGCACGGCCAGCGCGAACAGGGGTACGCGCCATCCGCCGGCCGT
>JAODAU010000047.1 GCA_025463615.1 Microbacteriaceae bacterium
GCGGGAACCGCAGGAGCGGACCGGTGCGCACAAGAGCGACGGTGCCGTCGGTGAAGGCGATGCGGCCGGCGAACTCCAGCTCACGGTCGAGCCAGGAGTTGTAGAGCGGACCGCCGTACACCTCCACGCCGGCCTGGAGCCAGCCGTGCGACGCCGTGGTGGGCTTCGGCTTGAGCTTGAAGCCGGGCGAGTCGGTGTGGGCGCCGACGATGCGGAAGGGGGTCGCGGGGCGGACATCCGACGGCACCACCCAGGCGACGACGGCGCCGTCGCGGGTGACGAAGTACCGACCGGGCTCCCCGGGCCACTCATCGCGCTCGGAGAGCTCGCCGAAGCCGGCGTCGGCGAGGCGCCTGCCGGCCTCCTCGGCGGCGTGGAACGACGACGGTGAGGCGCGCACGAAGGCGGCGAGGTCGTCGAGGTGGTCGAGGGACGCGGTCATCCAGCCATCCAACCACCTGCACAGCGTCGGCGGCCCCCGATAGCCTGAACGGGTGAACCAGGACTACAAGACCCTCCCCATCGACCCCACCTCGACCGCGGCGCTCGCCGCTCGCGGGCTGCGCTTCGCGCTCGTCGACGACGCCGGATTCGCCGACTGGAACCAGGCCGTCTCACGCGGCTTCCACGACGGCCGCACCGCGGACAACGTGATCGAGGCGCGCCGCGCGAACGCCGCGTTCCGCCGCGCGTCCGGCATCTACGACGAGACGGCGGCCGAGCCCTCGGTTCCCGTGGCGACCGCCAGCGCCTGGCCGGCCGACCTCACGCTGCCCGGCCACTCCAGCATCCCCGCCTGGGCGATCAGCACCATCACGGTCGCGCCCACGCACCGCAGGAAGGGACTCGCCACCCAGCTGCTCGAGGGCGAGCTGCGCACGGCCATCGCCGCCGGCATCCCGGTCGCCATGCTCACCGTGAGCGAGTCGACCATCTACTCGCGCTTCGGCTTCTCCCCCGCCGCCCTCTCCGCCGACTGGACGATCGACACCGCCTGGGTGCGCTGGTCCGGCCCCGAGGTGCCCGGCCGCGTGCAGTTCGTCGAGGCGGCGACCGTCGCCGAGCAGGGCGCCGCCCTCGTCGAGCGCGTGCGGCTCGACACCCCCGGGCAGATGACGTTCGAAGGCTTCCTCTGGGAGCGCATCATCGGCCTGGGCGTCGGCAACGAGGACGTCGCCAAGAAGCTGCGCTTCGTGCGCTACGACGACGAGGCCGGCACGCCGCAGGGCTTCGCCGTCTATGAGGTGCTCGACGCCACGACACCGGCGGATCGGGCCATCGTGGAGGTCAAGTACCTCGTCAGCGCCACCGACGACGCCTACGCGGGCCTCTGGCGCTTCCTCATCGAGCTCGACCTGGTGGGCGAGCTGCGCGCCCCGCTGCGCTCCATCGACGAGCCGCTCGCCTGGCAGGTGCACGACTACCGGGCCGCGCTGAAGTCGAAGGAGCGGGACCACCTGTGGACGCGCATCCTGGATGTCCCGGCCGCGCTCACCGCGCGGAGCTACCACGCCCCCGGCCACCTCGTCTTCGACGTGACCGACCCGCAGGGCTTCACGACGGGCCGGTACCTGCACACGATCTCGAGCGACGGCACCTCGGTGGTCACGACGCTCGAGGGCGACATCCCGGACGACGCGGATGCCGTGGCCCTCACCATCAACGACCTCAGCGCGATCCTGCTGGGCGGCGTCTCGGCGCACACGCTGGCGCGCGCCGGCCGCATCGAGGAGCTCACGCCGGGCGCTGCCTCCGTGGTCGACCTCAGCTACCGCTCGGCCGTCGTGCCGTGGCTGAGCATCTGGTTCTGAGCTCAGCAGAGGTTCAGGAGCGCGCGAACCAGGGCGGGTAGATCGCGATCTTCGGCACGTGCACCGAGTCGTTGAGGCCGTCGCGGATGGCGTCGCGCCCGCGGTCGTTCGCGGCGCCGATCAGCGTGATCCGCTCGAACGGGAATGAGCCCCTGACCAGCAGTTCCGCGCCGAGGATGGCCTCGTCGTCGACACGGAGCTTGCGCAGCATGCGGTCGCGGTCCTCGTCGGTGGCGGCGAAGCGGGTGAAGGTGTTCGCGGCGTCGCCGTCGGCGATCGCCACCTCGAAGGCGGTGGTCGAGTCGACGGTGCTCACCAGGATGGCGAACTCCCCCGGCGGCAGGCCCTGCACGTCGCGCGAGAGGCGCTCGTCGGGCGTGCCCGCTCGCATCGCGGCCCAGAGGGCGGCGTTCGGCGAGAGGTAGAAGGGCACGTAGTCGGAGACGACGGCGTCGCCGAGCGGGGTCTCGCGGCGGGCCTCGCGGTTGGCCGGGGACGAGGCATCCATCGCCGGGCTGGCGTCGGCGAGCAGGGCGCCGCTCTCGGCGATGAAGGGCAGGTTGTCCACGTGCGTCACGTGGTAGATCCGCTGCTCGCCCACCCGGTGGTCGGGCTTCGATGCGGTCGGCCGCGTGGGGGCGGAGGAGCGCGGGGTGCGCGTGCGTGGCGCGGTGCTCACGACGATCGGCTCGGGGCGCGCCTTGGGGAAGCAGATGTCGCAGAGGCCGGCTTCGAGACCGTGGATGCATTCGTCAGGCACGGAGTCCACGTTACGTGGGTTTCTGCACGGCGCGTTACCTTCCGGCGGATGTGGGTGCTCAGCGACCCCCGGCCGCGTCGTAGGCGCGCCCGAGCCAGTCGAGCAGCTCGGCGTCGACCTGGCTCGCGTCGGTCACCCGCACCCGGTGGGTGACCATGGTGTTCCAGGCGCCGGATTCCTCGAAGCGCTCGGTCGCCGCGGCGCCCTTCAGCTTGATGCCGACGTCGAGGCGTTCGGCCGTGACGGCCACGACGGCGAACTTCGCGGTGCCGCGGAGCAGGCTGATGTAGGTGTTGGTGGCCGCCTCGTCGACCGGACCGCGCTCGCGCAGCGCTGCAAGGAGCCGATCGTACGTGGGTCGCCAGGCGGCCTTCGCCCCGCCGAACTGCTTCTCGAGCCGCTCTTCCGGGCCCAGCTCGGAGCCCTTCTGCTTGCCCAGCACGCCCACGACGGCCATGGCGTGGCCGGAGCCGAGCCCGTAGTCGCTCTTCAGCCAGTCGATGATCGTGGCGACCTTCACCGAGTCGACGAGGTAGCCCTTCTCCCCCGCGATGCGACGGAAGTCGTCGGGGCCGAGCCCGGTCTTCGCCCTGATCGAGTCGAGGTACGCCTGGAATGTCATGAGCCCATTATGGGTTTCTGGTCGGTGCCTCGCTCCGCCAGGTCCGCGCGCAGGGCCGCGATCGCCTCGGAGAGCTCCGCGACCTGGGCGCGGGTGGCGGCGGCATCCGACTCCTCGGAGACCTGCACCGCCGAGATCAGCCAGGTGGCGAGCGTTGCCGCGATCGCGCCGACCAGCGCGACTCCCGCGAGCATCAGGCCGACGGCGACGATCCTGCCCTGCACCGACACCGGGTGGAAGTCGCCGTAGCCGACGGTCGTGATCGTCACGAAGGCCCACCAGATCGCCTGCCCGAAGTTGTGGATGTTGGATCCCGGCGCCCGCCGCTCGGCCTCCAGCACCGCCAGCGCCGCGACGTACACGAGCAGCAGCGCCGACCCCACCACGTACACGGCGAGCCGCCCGCGCAGCGTACGCCCCGCGACGCGGTGCACGGAGGTCCAGACCATCGCGGCGCGCAGCAGCCGCAGCGGCCGCAGGAACGGCAACGCCACGAGCAGGAAGTCCAGGAAGTGCCGGAAGAACCAGCGCAGTCGCGCGGGCGCCAGCACGAGCTTGACGACGTAGTCGACAACGAAGATCGCCCAGGTGACCCAGATCACCACCTGCGTGATGTCGTCGGCCGTGCCGTGCAGGTCCCCGATCACGTCCCAGGAGTAGGCGACGAGAAAGACGGCCGCCGTGACCAGCAGCGGGATGTCGGTGAAGTGGGTCCAGCGTTCCTGCCGGGAACCCGGGGTGAGGGTCGGCCCGAACATCGAGGGGGTGATGACTGCGCTCATGAACGCGAGGCTATCGGCGGATGCGGGCGCGCGGGTTTCGCCCGCGTTACGGCTACAGGCCCGGCACGTGGCGGATGTTGGAGCGCACCAGCTGCACGGCCTCCCCGGCCCCGCCGCCGAGCACGATCTTCGACACGGCGAGCGAGAATCCCTTGACCTGCTCGCCCGTGATAGCCGACGGCAGGGACAGCGCGAGCGGGTCGGTCACCACGTCGACGAGCGAGGGGCCGGGGTGCGCGAGGGCGGCGGTGAGGGCGGATTCCAGCATCCGCGGGTCCTCGACGCGCTGGGCCTGGAAGCCGAGCGCGGTG
The DNA here is from genome assembly GCA_025463615.1 of Microbacteriaceae bacterium. Next base: position 4,287 of record JAODAU010000047.1, read on the forward strand.
GCGACCGCGGCGTAGTCCACGGAGGGCACGTCCACGCCGAAGTCGGGGAACCCGTCGACGAGCATCTCGAGCTTGACGAGCCCCAGGGTCGAGTTGTTGAACACCACGATCGTGATCGGCAGGTCGTATGCCGCCACGGTGATGAGCTCGCCGAGCAGCATCGAGATGCCGCCGTCGCCCGAGATCGTGACCACCTGGCGGTCGGGGTACGCGACCTGCGCGCCGATCGCCTGCGGCACGGCGTTGGCCATCGACCCGTGCAGGAACGACCCGATGATGCGCCTGCGGCCGTTGGGCGTGATGTACCGCGCCTGCCAGACGTTGCCCATGCCGGTGTCGGCGATCACGATCGCGTCATCGGAGAGCAGGTCGTCCAGTGTGGAGACGGCGAACTCGGGGTGGATCGGCGTGGTGTTCGAGACGTCGGTGTACTTGCCGACCGGCCCCTCGAGCAGCCGGTGGTGCCGGTCGAGCGTCTTCTCCAGGAACCTCCGGTTCTTCTTGCGCGTCACGAGGGGCGTGAGCGCGGCCAGTGTGGCGAGCACGTCGCCGTGGACCGGGAGCGTGACGGATGCCCGGCACCCCAGCACCGACGGGTCCGAGTCGACCTGCGCGATGGTGACCTTCTTCGCGTCGGGCAGGAACTGCTCGTACGGGAAGTCGGTGCCGAGCAGGATCACCAGGTCGGCGTCGTGGATGCCGGCGTGCGCGGCCCCGTAGCCGAGCAGCCCGGTCATGCCGACGTCGAAGGGGTTGTCGTACTGGATCCACTGCTTTCCGCGCAGCGAGTGCCCGATCGGCGCGGCGATGAGATCCGCGAACGCGATCACCTCGTCGTGGGCTCCCTCCACCCCGGCGCCGGCGAAGATCGCCACGGTCTTGGCTTTGTCGATGGCGGCGGCGAGGGCCGCGACATCCTCTGCGGCGGGAACGACGGATGGCGCGCCCGGCAGCACGAACGCCGGTGCAGCCCCGACGGCCTCGAACTCGGCGACGTCGCCCGGGATCGTCACGACGGCGACGCCGCGAAGCCCCACCGCGTGCCGCAGCGCCGAGTTGATGACCCGTGGCGCCTGCGCAGCGGTGGAGATGAGCTCGCGGTAGTTGCTGCACTCGACGAACAGGCGATCCGGGTGGGTCTCCTGGAAGTAGCTGCTGCCGATCTCGGCGCTCGGGATGTGGCTGGCGATCGCGAGCACCGGCGCGCCGGATC
>JAODAU010000049.1 GCA_025463615.1 Microbacteriaceae bacterium
CGAGAACGACCACGAGTTCCTTACTCAGGGCAACGTGTTCCCCGAGGACCTGATCGAGACCTGGATCTCGTACAAGCGCGAGAAGGAGATCATCCCCGCCGCGCAGCGCCCGCACCCGTTCGAATACGAGCTGTACTTCAGCGTGTAACGGCGAGCCTCGTTCGCTGGATGGCCGGTTCCGAAAGGAGCCGGCCATTCGTGCGTTCGGGGGTCGTGCTCTCGGCGGCGGTGGCAGGTGCCGCGCGGCCCCGCACCTCCCAGCCCGCCTGGCGCCACGCATCCGCGTCCAGGCAGTTGCGGCCATCGATCACGACGGCGCTCGAGGCGAGGGTCGCCAGCGCCGCCGGGTCGGCCTGCACGAACTCGGGCCACTCGGTCAGCACCAGAATCAGGTCGGCCCCCGCCACGGCATCCTCCATCGACTCGCCATACGAGAGCGTGGGGAACAGGCGACGCGCGGTCTCGACCGCCTCCGGGTCGTACACCACCACCTGTGCGCCGCGCAGGTGCAGCGCCGCGGCGACGGTGAGGGCCGGCGAATCGCGCACATCGTCGGTGTCGGGCTTGAACGCGACGCCGAGCACGCCGATGCGCCGGTTGAGCACCGAGCCGCCGAGCGCGTCGACGGCCTCGTCGATGATGCGTTGGCGCTGCGACATGTTGATCTCGTCGACCTGCTGCAGCAGGGCGGCCGCGTTGCTCGCGCCCAGCTCGGTGGCGCGGTGCATGAGGGCGCGGATGTCTTTCGGCAGGCATCCGCCGCCGAAGCCGAGCCCGGCGTTCAGGAACTTGCGGCCGATGCGCTCGTCGTAGCCCAGGGCATCCGCGAGCACGGTCACGTCGGCGCCCGCCGCGGTGCAGAGTTCCGCGATGGAGTTGATGAACGAGATCTTGGTGGCGAGGAACGCGTTGGCGCTCACCTTCACCAGCTCGGCAGTCGGGAGGTCGCACACGACGACCGGGGTGCCCTCCGCGATCGGGCCGGCGTAGACGATGCGCAGCAGCGCCTCGGATCGCGCGGAGGTGCCGCCGAGCACGATGCGGTCGGGGTGCAGGGTGTCCCCGACGGCCTTGCCCTCGCGCAGGAACTCGGGGTTCCAGATGAGCTCCGCCTCGATCCCCGCGGGCACATGGTCGCGCACGACCTTACGCAGGCGAGCCGCGGTGCCGACAGGCACGGTCGACTTGCCCACGATCACCCCGTCGTGCGTGAGGTGGCGGGTGACCTGGGCCACGGCGTCGTCCACGTAACGCAGGTCGGCGGCGTTGCTGCCGCGCTGCTGCGGGGTGCCGACGCAGATGAAGTGCACGTCGCTGAGGGCCGTGGCCTCGGCGAGGTCGGACGTGAAGCGCAGGCGCCCCGTGGCCAGGTGCGCCGTGATGAGGTCGGCGAGGCCGGGCTCGAAGAAGGGGATCACGCCGGCGCTCAGCGACGCGACCTTGGCCAGGTCGACATCCACGCCGATCACGTCGAAGCCCAGCTCGGCCATCGCGGCCGCGTGGGTCGCACCGAGGTATCCGGTGCCGACGACGCTGATCGTGGGTCTCGCGGCGCCGTGGCGCTCATCGAAGCTGCTCAGACCGAGGGTGGTGTCGTTCATGGCGCCTCCGTTGGACGGTGATCTGCGTGACACCAGAGTGGGCGTGCGCGATTAATGCACGGTGGAGCCTCCGCCAACCCCGGGTGACGATGCGGCGACGGGGTGGGCGCCCGGGTGAACATCCGATTCGCGACGGCGTGGCGCGGTCGGCGCGGCGGTATCAGCCGTAGAAGCGCTTCTCGAAGACCGCACGCGCGAGGCGGGTGACCCGCAGGTAGTCCTCCTCGAGCCGGCTGGCCGAGCCGGGCGGGTACTCGAGCAGGCGGGCGACCCCTTCGAGCTGCTGGCGGTCGGTGGGCAGCACGTCGGCCGTGCGGGCGGTCCACAGGGTCATGGCCGAGCGCGCCCGGGAGGCGAGGATCCAGGCGTCCCGCAGCTTCTTCGCGTCGAGCGTCGTCACGAACAGCGCCCGTTCCGCCTCGTGGAGTGCGTCGAGGGTCGACGTGGTGCGCAGCCCCGGTACCTCTGCGCCGTGCTGCAGTTGGATGAGCTGCACGAACCACTCGACGTCGCTGAGCGAACCGCGGCCGAGCTTGAGGTGGCGGGCCGGGTCCGCCGCCTGCGGCAACCGCTCCGACTCGACGCGGGCCTTGATGCGCTTGACCTCGCGGACATCCTTCTCGGGGATGTTCGCGGGGAACCGCACCCCGTCGGCGAGCGTCTCGAAGTCCGCCCGGAGCGACTCGTCGCCGACGGCCGCGCGTGCCCGCAGCAGCGCCTGCGCCTCCCAGGTGAGCGACCAGCGCTCGTAGTACGCGCGGTACGAGTCGAGCGAGCGCACGACGGCGCCGTTCTTGCCCTCCGGCCGCAGGTCGATGTCGAGGTCGAGCGGGAGCCGCAGGTCCTCGGTGTAGCGCACGAGGAACGAGACGATCATCTCCGCCCGCGCCTGGGCGACCTCGCCCGTCGCGGTGGTGGGCCGGTAGACGTACATGACGTCGGCATC
>JAODAU010000051.1 GCA_025463615.1 Microbacteriaceae bacterium
TTCTCGATCGTCTCCGGCGACCCGACAGCCGAGGAGCTCGCGGCCGACACGGCCGTCATAGAGGCGCTCGCGCAGGAGCACGACGCCGGCGAGCTCGACGGCCCGCGGCCCGGCCCCTCGGCCTGGCAGCGCAGCCAGAAGGCGACCCGGCCGACCCTCCACCCGGGGTACGGCGCGTGGCGGGGCTTCTCGGCCTGAGGCACGCATTTCACCCCCGAACGGGGTGCATTCTGCGGAATCGCTCAAAGTGATCGGCGCGTTTGTGCGAAATCCGTTGCGCGTGCCACGGATACCGCGTCGTCTGTCCCCCGCGACCGACGAAATGGCCCGTGAATCGCCATTTGTACCCCTGTTTTCGAAGCCCTGACCCCGGTATATCGTGGTTTTTCTGTGTCGCTGGACGCATCGGGGTACAAGTTTGTCCCCCGATAGTCCCCCAAAGATGCGACTTTGCGTCACCCACGACACCCCGCAGTATTGATCGTGCTAGGTGTCTCTCATCGAGTTACACCACCATCCATTGGCCGACTAGGGTAAGCGGGCCAATGATTTGGGGGCGGGTCAGGACGATATTCGGGTTATCGTCCTGACCCGGGGCTTGGATCGGGCCGGTGTTCGCACCGGCCCGATTTCCCGTTAAGCGACCGGTGCGTCGACGCTGCGCGGGATCTCGAGCCAGAGGTCGACCCGATCCTCGTCGTCGTCGTCGGAGTGGCTGCCCAGGGCGCTCGCGTGGCCGTCGTCCAGCGACGAGAGGCCCACCACGGTCACGGCCGTGTCCGAGCCGCCGGGCACGGTGCGCACGATGAGCTTGTCGGTGACCGTGTCGCGGATCGCCTCGGCGAGACGGTTGAGGATGCGGTCGAGCTCGGGCCCCTCGAGGTCGTCGAGGCCGCCCTCATCCAGCAGCGTGACGATCGTGCCGCGGCGCCGGGCGATCATGATCTGCTCGCGCACGAAGTCGTTGAGCAGCGTGCGGCCGCGGATCTCGTCGCGGATGGCGCCCTCGAGGTAGAGGCACTCGAGCCGTTGCCCGTCCGACAGCTCGCCCTTCGAGGCGACGATCTGGCGCAGCATCGGCAGCGCCATCCTGCTGGTCTGGCCGAGGCGGAACTGGCGCTCCGAGACGTGCGCCTCCTGCGCGGCCCGCCACTCCACGGCCTCGCGCTCGGCCAGCGCGTACTGGCGGGCGTCGCGGTCGGCCTTCGCGAGCGAGAGGGCGAGTGCGTACGAGATGGCGACCCAGAGCGTGCTGCCGATCACGCCGTACGCCACGAGGCCGCCGAAGCCGGCCCACGCGACGGTCTGCACGATCAGGATGCCGACGCCGATCCAGGCGAACAGCTGCCGCCGGCGCGTCGACGTGATCACCATCAGCGTGCCGATGGCCGCCGTGTGCCAGGCCGCGTAGCTGTCCTTCGGCACCTCGTGCACCACGCTCGTGACGAGGATCGGCACCACGAGGGCGATCGCCACGTTGAAGGCGGCGAGCCACACCGGCATCCTGGGCCGCTTCGACGGCCACAGGCTCGCGAGGGTGGCCAGGCCGTAGAGCACGATCGCCGCGATGTACGGGCCCTTGTCCATGGGCACGCCGATCGAGACCGTCGCGAGCAGGATGTGGTACGCCGAGAAGACGGCGGCGAGCGCCACGATGAGGTAGCGGGGAACCGAGATGATCACAGCGCCACCTGCTCACCGTAGGTCGGCTGCTCGCTGAGGCTCTCGTCCGGGTGCGGCCAGCGGATGCTGATGACCGTCCCCGCGCCGGGCGCCGAGTCGATCGTGACCTGGCCGCCCGCGTTCGCCACCCGCTCGAGGATGGAGACGCGCAGGCCCAGCCGCTCGGTGGGCACGGTGTCGACGGCGAAGCCGGCGCCGGTGTCGCCGACATCCACCTGGATGCCGTCGCCGGCCAGCCCGCGCACGGCGAGCCAGCGCTGCACGTCGCCCTCGCCCGCGTGCTGCAGGCTGTTGACCATGGCCTGCACGGCCGCCGAGTAGACGGCCTCCGCCGACTGCACCGGGATGTCGCCGCTCTCGATGTCGCGGGTGCGCAGCTCGAACGGTGCCGACAGCGTCGCGGTGGCCCCCATGATGCGGTGGGCGAGCTGGTTCATGCTGACGGTGGCCGCGGCATCCGGGGCGAAGGCGGCCGCGTCTTTGAGGTGGCCCATCGCGTTGCGCGCCATGCGGGTGGCGAGCTCCTTCGACTCCGGCGTGTACGCCCGGGCCGCGGAGAGCAGGGTGGTGAGCACGCTGTCGTGCACGATGGCGTCGACCTGCACGCGCTCGAGCTCGGTGGCGTGCTGCCGAACGGCGTGCGCGTAGCGGTCGAGGGCGGTCGACTGGGCGCCGTCGACCGAGCTCGACGCCTGCCGGATGAGGGTGATGATGAGCAGCACGGCACCGCCGAGGATGACCGCGTACGCGACATCCAGGGCCGCGGACTCCCAGGTGCGGCCGCCGCCGCTCGGCAGCGTGCGCACGATGCCGTAGGCCAGCGGCGCGACGATCAGGTAGGCCGCCGCCACCCAGGTGGAGAAGGCGACGGCCGCGGTCGCCGTAGCGACGGTGACGAGGTACCAGAGCCAGGGCCGGTCGGGTGCGACCGCCGCGGGGTCGGCGGCGACCAGCGGCCAGGCCACGACCTCGACGAGGAAGACGAACGCGATGTACGTGTTGATGAACCGCACGCCGCGGCGCACCATCGACGCGACGACCGAGGCGATCAGCCCGCCAAACAGCGCGACGATGAACGTGTACGACCAGACCGGCTGCAGCCGGTCGAGCTGCGAGAGTGTCGCCGGCACGGTCTGCGCGCCGAAGACCAGGCCGAAGATGGCGACCGAGCGCGAGACGACGGTCTCGATCTGCCGCCGGCTGATCGGGTTGCGGGGCTGCTTCGTGGGGGCGGCTGCGGGGGGAGCCTGACGGCTAGTGGGCATCGCCCGCGTCCGGGTCCAGGCCCGGAAGGATGCCATCCTCGACGGCTCGGCGCAGCAGGTCGACCTTCGTCGGGGCGGGGCGGCCCACCTCCACGTACTTGACGCGGATGCGGTCGAGGTACTCGCGCGCGGTCGAGTACCCGATCCCGAGCTGCTGGGCGGCCAGCTTGAGCGGCAGTCCTGAGGCGTAGAGGTGCAGGATCTCGCGCTCGCGGCGGCCCAGCTGGGCCTTCGCGAAGTCGCGGTCCGCGTCGATGGCGGTGGCCCACTCGAGGTTGTTGAGCACCTCGCCGCGCGCGACCGTCTCCACGGCCGACATCACGGTCTTGGTGGCCGACGATTTGGGGATGACGCCGGCCGCACCCGCGGCGAGCGCCTCGCGCACCGAGGCGACCCGATCCGCGATCGAGTGGATGAGCACGGCGGAGCCGGTTGCCTGCACGCGCTTGACGTTGTCGGTGACGGTCGAGCCGTCGCCGAGGGACAGATCGAGCACGACGACGTCGTTCTCGCGGCCGTTCAGGTTGGCGACGAACTCGTCGACGGATGCCGCGGCGAGCACGAAATCGAACCCCGCCTCGATGCACGCGGCCTTGAGGCCCAGGCGAACGGATTCGTGATCGTCCACCACCGAGACGCGCACCCCTGTGCGGCGCACAAGCGTGTCTGTCTCGTCGATAGTCGTCTGCACCATTCGGGTTCCTGTCTCTCGCGTGGCTGCCGACCCCACGGGCTTCCTCCCCCAATGGTAATGGCCGTGGCCCTCGGGCAGCCGTTAGAGTCGGCACATGCGCGGTCGAGTCCTGAAAATTCTTGTGATGGCGGGGCTCGCGACGACCGTGCTCGCGGGGTGTTCGTCGTCCGGGAGGGCGACATCCGGCACCGAGCAGATCGACTCGTTCGCCGTCACGTACACGATCGCGCCGAGCGGTGTCGTGCACGCGAAGGAGACGCTGGTCTACGACTTCGGCACCGCGGGCGGCAGGCACGGCATCGACCGCTACCTCGATTCCCGCTTCTCCACCGACACGCCGGGCACGGATCGGGTCTACACGTACGACAACGTCACCGTGTCGAGCCCGAGCGGCGCCTCGGCGATCTTCTCGACCTCGCTGCGCAACGTGCTGGACATCTGCATCGGCAACGCCAACACCACCACCGGCGGCGTGCAGACCTACGTGATCGGGTACGACATCCACGGGGCCCTGAACAGCCCGACGCAGAGCGACGGCACCACGCTCGACGAGTTCTACTGGAACGTCACGGGCACGCAGTGGACGATCCCGATCGTCGCGACGTCGGTGACGGTGAAGGGGGCTGCGAACGTGAGCGACACGGCCTGCTTCGCGGGCACGAGCGGCTCCACCGCATCCTGCAGCCGACACACGTCGCACGGCGACACGGCCACCTTCGCCCAGGGCACGCTCACCCCGAGCGAGGGCCTCACCATCGACGCGGGATATCCCGCGGGCACCTACGACGCCGTGGCGCCGGTGCTCGAGCCCACGCTCCCCGCGGACTCGCCGGCGGTGACCAGCGGCAGCAACGACGGGCCGAACCCGTTCTGGAGCCCGTGGAACTGGGGGCTCGGGCTGCTGCTGCTCGTCGGCATCCCGGTTGCTTTCCGCATCCTGATCGCCGTGCGCGCCCGCGACCAGGAGTTCGCCGGGGTCACGCCGGGCACGATCCCGGGCGACCCGGCCGCCGCGCCGGTCGGCAAGGCGCCGCGGGCCGAGACGATCGTGCCGTTCTACGCGCCGCCCGCGGGCGTGCCGGTCGGCGCCGCGAACACGGTGCTCACCAAGGCGCGCAAGAACGTCGACATCACCGCGACCCTCATCGACCTCGCCGTGCGCGGCCACCTCACCATCGACGAGCAGGACGGCGGCAACCGCCACAAGGCGAAGGACTACACGCTCACGGCGACACCGGATCGGGCCACCGCGAAGAAGGCCGCCGCGCGGCCCGGCAGCCCGGAGGCGGCCGAGCTGCTGCCGCACGAGTCGCTGCTGCTCGGCAAGCTTTTCGCCGGCGGTCGCACGAGCGTCACGCTCTCGAGCCTGAACAACACCTTCGCCAGCGACATGCGCACCATCACCGCGGCGCTCGACCTCTGGATCCAGCACCAGAAGTACTTCATCGACAAGCTCACCCGATCGCACCCGCTCCCCAGCCTCGCGATCGGGCTCGGGATCGTGCTCTTCATCGTGTCGGTCAGCTTCGGGCTGCCCGTGCTGCTCGTCGCCATCGGCGCCGTCGTGGGCGGCGTCATCGCCCTGGGAAGCTCGCGCAAGGCCGCGCGGCGCAGCGCGCTCGGGCACGCGGTGCTGATCCAGCTGCAGGGCTTCCAGCTCTACGTCGGCACCGCCGAGGCGAACCAGATCCGGTTCGAGGAGACCGACGACGTGTTCAGCCGGTACATGCCGTGGGCGATCGCGTTCGGCGAGGCGGACCACTGGGCCGGCGTCTTCAAACAGCTCGCCGAGGAGGGCAAGTACGCCCCGCAGCCCGACTGGTACACCACCAACGGCAACGCCTTCGCGGCCGGCTACCTCGCCGGGTCGATGTCGTCGTTCGCCACGATCGGCTCCGCGCTCAGCAGCTTCGACGCGATGGCGGAGTCGTCGCTCAACTCCACGCCGTCGTCGAGCGGATCGGCCGGCTTCTCGAGCGGCGGCTGCGGCGGGGGGGGCGGCGGATTCAGCGGGGGGGGCGGCGGGGGCGGTGGCGGCGGGAGCT
>JAODAU010000057.1 GCA_025463615.1 Microbacteriaceae bacterium
GCCCTGCGCACCCCTCCGGGGGACTCGATGGTCGCGAACCTCTCGGGCGGCGAGAAGCGCCTCGTCGCGCTCAACAAGCTGCTGCTGCAGAAGCCCGACCTGCTCCTGCTCGACGAGCCCACCAACCACCTCGACGCCGAGAGCGTGCTCTGGCTCGAGCAGCACCTCGCCCAGTACCACGGCGCCGTGCTGGCCGTCACTCACGACCGATACTTCCTCGACCACGTCGCCGAGTGGATCGCCGAGGTCGACCGCGGCCACCTCTATCCCTACGAGGGCAACTACTCGACCTACCTCGAGAAGAAGGGCGCCCGCCTCGAAGTGCAGGGCAAGAAAGACGCGAAGCTCGCGAAGCGCCTCTCGTCCGAGCTCGAGTGGGTGCGCAGCAACTCGAAGGGCCGCCAGACCAAGTCAAAGGCGCGCCTCGCCCGGTACGAGGAGATGGCGACGGAGGCGGAGAAGACCAGGAAGCTCGATTTCGAGGAGCTGGTCATCCCGATCGGCCCGCGCCTCGGCGCCCAGGTGATCGACGCCAAGAAGCTCGAGAAGGGCTTCGACGGCCGTGTGCTCATCGACGGGCTCAGCTTCACGCTGCCGCGCAACGGCATCGTCGGCGTGATCGGCCCGAACGGCGTCGGCAAGACCACGCTGTTCAAGACGATCGTGGGCCTCGAGCCGCTCGACGGCGGCGACCTCAAGATCGGCGAGACGGTCGACATCTCCTACGTCGACCAGAGTCGCGGCGGCATCGACCCCAATAAGACGCTGTGGGAGGTCGTCTCCGACGGCCAGGATTACATCCAGGTCGGCAAGACCGAGATCCCGAGCCGCGGCTACGTCAGCCAGTTCGGCTTCAAGGGCCCCGACCAGCAGAAGAAGGCCGGTGTGCTCTCGGGTGGCGAGCGCAACCGCCTCAACCTCGCGCTCACGCTCAAGCAGGGCGGCAACCTGCTGCTGCTCGACGAGCCCACCAACGACCTGGATGTCGAGACCCTCGGCAGCCTCGAGAACGCGCTGCTCGAATTCCCCGGCTGCGCCGTGGTCATCACCCACGATCGGTGGTTCCTCGACCGCATCGCGACCCACATCCTGGCCTACGAGGGCACGCCCGAGCAGCCCGGCTACTGGCACTGGTTCGAGGGCAACTTCGAGGCCTACGAGCAGAACAAGATCGAGCGCCTCGGGCCGGATGCCGCCAAGCCGAACCGCAGCGCGTACCGCAAGCTCACCAGGGACTGACGCGTGGCACGGCTCCACGTGCCCACGCGGCTGCGCTGGTCGGACCTCGACGCGTACGGGCACGTCAACAACGTCGAGATCCTGCGCCTGCTCGAGGAGGCGCGTGTCCAGGCGCTCTGGGTCGCGGATGACGCGTCCGAACGCGCGGGAAGCCCCACCACCGCGGTCATCGACTCCACTCTCGGCACGGACACGCTCAGCATCGTCGCGCGCACCGAGATCGAGTACCTCAAGACGATCGACTACCGCCGGAGCGCGCTCGACATCCAGCTTTGGATCTCGCGCCTCGGGGGTGCCGACTTCGACGTGGCCTACGAGATCTACTCGCCCGCGGGCGTCGAGCCGGTCGAGCTGTACGCGCGGGCGATGACCACGATCGCGCTCGTCGACGGGACCACGATGCGGCCGCGCCGCATCAACCCGGTCGAGAAGGCGGCCTGGCTGCCCTACCTCGACGACCCGGTCGTCTTCACCCGCCGCCGCTAGATCAGTAGCCGGAGAAGTAGTCCGTCTTGATGCGGCGGATGCCGAGGGCGCGCAGCTCGCGCCGCAGCGAGGTCACCATCGCCGGCGGCCCGGAGACGTACGCGGTGCGTGACGTGAGCCGGGGGACCCGATCCGCGAGCACCGAGCCGTCGAGGCGTCCGGGGCCGAGGTACTGCCAGCCCGCGGGCATCCGCTCGGGCGGGTTCGGTGCGACCACGAGCACCGGCACGCCGGCGGCCTCAAGCTCTTCGGCGTAGGCGAACTCGTCCTCGCCGCGCACGGCGTAGACGACCACGACATCCCGATGCTCGCCGCTCTGCGTCATGTGCCGCAACTGGCTGATGAACGGCGTGATGCCGATGCCCCCGGCAACCAGCAGCAGCGGAACCGTCGAGTCCGACGGCAGCACGAAGTCGCCGCCGATCGCCGTGCCGTGCAGGCGCGTTCCCGGCTGGAGAGCGCCGAGCTCGCGCTTGAAGCTGCTCGAGACTTCGGGCACCTTCACGCCGAACGTGACCGTGTCGGCGGCGGGTGCCGAGCTCACGCTGAACACCCGGCGAACGCCCCGGGCGTCCGCCCGCGTGTGCGGCATCGCGAGCTCCATGTACTGCCCCGGCCGGAACGTGACGGAACGGTTCGGCGCGAACACGAGCTCCCGCGTCGTCGGTGTGAGTGCGCGTGTACCCACGTAGTGCAGCGCGATCGACCGCCGCTGGGCGAACGCGAACGCGAACGCGAGGATGTTGCCGACCACGAGCGCCAGCTCCGGCGTCGTGTTGAACGGGCCGAACGAGAACGGCACCGAGTAGAGCACCCCCACGACGGCGGCGAACACCAGCTGCTGCCAGCGCCGCGGCGGCAGGGTGAGCGGCTCGTCCACCATGAATCCGGCGAAGAACACGAGCGGCGCAGACCCGACCGCGAACGAGAGTGCGTCGCCGAAGCCGATGTTCAGCGCGAGGAATCGCACCATCGTGATCACGAAGGCGACCCCGAGGAACGTGCCCACCAGCGCGAACCGCCGCGTGCGCCACACGACGAGGAACGCGCCGATCGCCACGGGAGCGAGCAGGAACGGCGTGCCGACCCACCATCCCGCCGCGGAGAGCTGGGTGAACGCGATGATGAGCGCCGCGATCGCGACCGGGTTGAAGATGTGGCGCCCGCGAACGGCGAGCAGGTACTTGGATGCCGTGGCGATGAGGGCGACCAGGGCATAGACGAGCAGGCCGCGGGCATCCGTCGTCGGCAGGAACAGGAAGAACAGCAGCAGCGCGGTGATGAGCGCGGACTCAGTGTGCGGGCTCACCCGGAAGATCAGCCCGAACAGCCGGTTCGACGCGTAGCCCACCACGAGGAACACGAACAGCGGCAGCAGCAGCGCGGGCAGCGCGAACGGCAGCGCCCGGGGAATCAGCGAGAGCACGAGCGCGATCGCGGCGATCGCGGCCAGCACGATCACCATCAGCCGGTACATCGTCACGCGCCCGGTGAGCGCGTCGAGCCAGCGCGTCACGAGAAGAGCTCGCCGGGGAGATCGGCCGAGCGCTCGGCCTGGCCCGACGCGAACAGGCGCACGAACTGGAAGTCGAAGACCTCGGCGAGGTGGCCAGGGTCGGTGAAGAACAGGGCCGTGGCGAGCCCGTCGGCCACGAGCGCGGAGTCGGCGATCGCCCACGTCGCGACCACGTCGCGGGTCGGCTCGCCGGTGCGCCCGTCGAGGATGTGGTGCAGGCCCTCGCCCCAGACGCGGCGGTTGGATCCCGAGGCGCAGACGGAGGCATCCGACACCTCGACCACGCCGATGGCCAGGCTGGGGTCGAACGGATGCTCCAGCCCCACCCGCAGCAGGCCCGGCCCGCGCGTGAGGATGTCACCGCTCGCGTCGATCACGTACTCGCCGATGCCGTTCGCCTCGAGCACCTCGCCGACCAGGTCGACGAGGTAGCCCTTGCCGGCCGCGCCGACGTCGAGCAGGGCGGGCTCGTCGGCGACGAGCGTGGATCCGGTGCGGACCATCGCGCGCCAGTTCGGCGCGACGACCGCGTCGCCCCGGCGCCGCAGCGAGTACCGCGCGTCGTACCCGAGCGTCTCGAGCGAACGCCCGACGAGCGGGGTGACCGCGCCGTCGCTGCGCTCGAAGAGCGCGTCGTAGAGATCGAACAGGGCGCCGGCATCCGGCGGGAAGGAAGCCGTGCCCCCTGTAGCGGCGAACGACGTGACCAGCGAGTCGTCACGGAAGCGGGAGTAGGCGCGGTCGAACTCCTCGACGCGCGCGACTACACGAGCCGCGACATCCGGATGCAGCGGCTCCGCGGTCTCGACCGCCCAGCCCGTGCCGATCCCCTCGAACCGGAACTCAGGCACTCGCGTCCTTCTCGATGGCGGCGATCGCCTCGTTGAAGCCGATGCTGGTGAGCGACGAACCGGCCACCCGCGAGACCTTGAGGGACGTGATCTTCTTGCCCACGACCTCGGAGTTGATGCCGTTGATGAACTGCGTCTGGTACTGCTTGGCCGTGGGGTCACTCGCGTCGGTGGTGACGGTGAGGTCGGTGACGACGCCGCTGGCGAGGGTGGCCTTGACCGTCACCTTCTGCGTGCCACCGGGGGACTGGTAGGTGGCCGACTCGGTGTAGCTGCCGTCCTTGAGCGAGCTGGCGTCGACCGTGGAATCCGAGCCGGTGTTGGACGACTCGTCCGAGCTCGACGAGCTGGAATCGGTGGCTGTGGCGGAGCAGCCGGCGAGGGCGGTCATGAGCGAGACCCCGGCCAGGGCGGACAGGGCGATCTTGTGGTTGGGTCGCATGATCTCTCTTACGTTCGGGGGCGTCGCGTGTCTCACGCTATGGGGCGGTCATCGCCAAACACTATGCGCGATCTGTGAGCTTTCTGTGATGCGCGGTGGGATACCGTCACTAGAGCCACGAGCGCGGCCGCGATCGGGTTCAGATCTGAACCGAATCGGCTCGCGCGTCGTGTAAATCGGCGGAGGAGGTGACCATGGCAGACCAGCAGGCAGAGCTGTTGCGTGCGCTGTACGACGAGCACGGGCCGGCGCTCTGGCGTTACGTCGTGTGGCTCACCGGTGACCGCCACCTCGCCGAGGACGTCGTGCAGGAGACCCTCGTGCGCGCCTGGCGCAAGCCCGCCGTTCTCGACCAGTCGGAGGGCTCGGCCAAGGCCTGGCTGTTCACCGTGGCACGCAACCTCGTCATCGACGGCAAGCGCAGCGCCTACAACCGCCACGAATTCTCCACCGAGGTCATGCCCGAGCGCGAGGTCGCCGACCACACCGACGCACTGCTGGATGCCTGGCTCGTCTCCGACGCGCTGACCACACTCTCGCAGGACCACCGCCTCGTCGTCGTGCACGCCTACTACCGCGGCCAGTCCATCGCCGAGATCGCCGCGGAGCTCGGCATCCCCGCGGGTACGGTGAAGTCGCGCCTGCACTACGCGCTGCGCGCCCTGCGCCTCGCGCTCCAGGAGAGGGGGGTGACCGAATGAGCGCCAACGACCCGTACGCCGAGTGGGACGCCGCCTATGTGCTCGGCTCGCTCTCCGCGACGGAGCGCCGCGAGTTCGAGCAGCACCTAGCCGAGTGCGACTCCTGCGCCCTCTCCGTGGCCGAGCTCGCCGGGCTTCCCGGGCTGCTGGCGAAGGTGCCCGCGGAGGACGCTCTCGCGCTGAGCGAGGCCCCCGGCATCCCGATGCCGCCCACGCTGCTGCCCCGTCTCGTGCGGTCCGCCCGCCGTCGGCAGCGCCGCGCGCGGGCATATGTCGCCGGCGGCATAGTCGCCGCGGCAGCCGTTGCGGCCGCCCTCGTGCTGGTGCTGCCCACCGTGCTGCCCGCCGCCGAGCAGTCGCAGACCCAGCAGGCATCCCGGTCGCTGCAGCTGAGCCAGGTGGTCACGAGCCCGATCACCGCCAGCATCCACCTGGTGCCCGAGGGCTGGGGCACGCGCATCGAGATGAAGTGCGGCTACGGCCCCGTCCCGACGACCGGACCCGCTCCGACCTACGACCCCGCCACCGCGCGCTCGTACGCAATGTATGTCACCGACAAGAGCGGCAAGTCGACCGAGGTCGCCACGTGGTGGGCGTCGCCGGGAACCACCGCCTGGCCGTCGGGCACCGTGAGCCTGCCCGTCGACAGGATCGCGTCGGTCGACGTGCGGGCCGTGCCCGACGGCACGGTGCTGCTCCGCGGCGCGCTCTAGCTGAACTCGTCCAGGGGAACGCGGATGGTGCCCTCCTGGGCCACGCTCGCGAGCAGCCTGCCGTCGCGCGCAAAGATGCGGCCGAGCGAGAGGCCGCGGCCTCCGCGCGCGTTCGGCGACTCCTGCGTATAGAGCAGCCACTCGTCCACGCGGCCGAAGCGGTGGAACCACATCGCGTGGTCGAGGCTCGCCATCTTGAGTCCGGGCGTCACCCACGGCACGCCGTGCCTGCGCATGATCGGCTCGAGGATCGTGTAGTCGCTCGCGTAGGCGAGCGCGGCGCGGTGGATGGCCGGGTCGTCCGGCAGCGGACCGATCGCCTTCAGCCACACGGCCTGGTGCGCCGTGTGCTCGCCCTCCACGCTGAGGAACACGGGGGAGGGCACGTGCCGCATGTCGAACGGCCGGCCGTTGGCCCAGACCTTCGCCACCGGGTGGTCGAAGCCGCCGAGCAGTTCGGAGACGCTCGGGAGGTCCTCGGGCTGCGGCAGGCCCGTGGGCATCTCGACCTGGTGCTCAAGGCCGTCGTTCGCGTCCTGGAACGAGGCGATCATGGAGAGGATCGGCAGCCCGTGCTGGTACGCCTGGGTGCGGCGGGTCGAGAACGAGCGGCCGTCGTGGATGCGGTCCACCGAGAACGTGATCGGCTCGTCCATGTCGCCAGGGCGCAGGAAATAGCCGTGCATCGAGTGAACGTCGCGCCCCTCCTGGAGCGTGCGCTGGGCGGCGACGAGCGACTGTGCGAGCACCTGGCCGCCGAAGACCCGGCCCTGCGGCATCCACTGGCTCGAGCCGATGAAGATGTCTTCCTGGGTGCGCGCGTGGGTGTTGGTGAGGTCGAGTGCGGCGAGCATGTTCTCGAGCGGGTCGGGCATCGGTTCTCCGTCATCTCGTGGCGCGGTCGGCGGCGGGTCCTGCGCTGTAATAGTTTAAGAGTCACATGAGCCAGTCATTCTCCCTCGTTGACTCCCTCTCCCTCGGCGACCTGCAGGTGTACCTCAGTCGTGCCGGCCGGGTCGAGGACGGTTCCGTGCGCCTGATCGCGGGCTCGGGCGTGCTCGCGGTGTACGTGGCGGTGTTCTACCCGGCGGGCCTGCTGGACGAGAGCCCCACCATCCTGGGGCTGCGCACGTTCGCGCTCACCGACCGCGACTCCTTCGACGTGGTGGTGCCGGTGCGCTCGCTGCTCGACCGGCTCTCACGGCTGCAGTCCGGCATCGTCGACCCGACAGCGCCGGTGGAGGTGAGCCTGCCGATGCAGGTGAACACGGTGACCTGGGCCGCGATCTCGCCGCCGCGGGGCGGATGGCTGCCGCTCGGCGACTTCGCGACCGCACCGCTCGACGCGGTGGCGCGGGCGGGCATCGACGAGGTGGCCGCCGCGATCCCGGAGGGCACGGGGGAGCAGATCGTGCACCGGGTGCGCTCCGAGGTCTGGGGCCGCCCGATCGACGGGCTCGAGTACGTGCCGGCAGGCGCCGCGTTCGCCGCGGTGAGCCTCGGATTCCTCGGGGGCCACGAGCCCGTGCGCATCTACGAGACCGGGCCGTGGACCCGGCTGACCACTCAGCGCGGCCACGTGCTGGTCAAGCGCCGAGCCTGGTCCCTGCAGCGATGACCCGCGGAATCGACGAACCGGATGCCCGGGGCCGCACCCACCTCGACGAGACGGGCCGCGACCTCCGCGGCAACCCCGACATCACGGTCACGGATGTCGAGCTGATCGCCTCCGCCTGGCACGTGCTGCGCAAGACCACGTTCGAGCACCGGCATGCCGACGGTCGCGTCACCGTCGACTCGCGTGAGACCTATGACCGCGGAAACGGCGCCACGATCCTGCTGTACGACACCGCGCGGCGCACGGTGCTGCTCTCGCGCCAGTTCCGCTACCCCGTGTACGTGAACGGTCATCCGGACGGCATGCTCATCGAGACGGCCGCGGGCCTGCTGGACGACGACGACCCCGAGACCGCGATCCGTCGCGAGGCCAGCGAGGAGCTCGGCGTGACGGTCGGCGAGCTGCAGCACGTCTTCGACGTCTTCATGAGCCCGGGATCGGTCACCGAAAGCATCCACTTCTACGCGGCCCCGTACACGGATGCCAGCCGCACCTCCGCCGGCGGCGGCCTGGTCGACGAGGGCGAGGACATCGAGATCCTCGAGCTCGACATCGACGACGCGCTCGGCATGATCGACGACGGCCGAATCGCCGACGCCAAGACGATCATGCTGCTGCAGTGGGCGGCGCTGCGGGGTCCGTTCCGCCGCTAGGTCCTGAGCTGTCCCCATCCGAACCGCGTCTCGGAGATCCAGTCCTGCAGGTCGGAAAAGAAACGGGCGGCACAGTCGGCTACCGTCTCATCGAAATCCGCCCGCCAGAGGTAGAAGAACAGTTCCTCGCCCGCCGCGCTCACCGTCAGCACCGCGTGTGGCCCGTCTATGCCGTAGCGCTCTCCTGGCACCAACGTGACCGACAGCGCGGTGAACTCGGGCAGCAGGTGCTCGATAGTCGGGAACACGGCATCCGAAAGGAGCTCGCGAAGCTTGGACGTCTCGATCAATTAATCCTCGTGTGGCATTTTGTTGCCGTTGTGGCGAACTGTTCGGCCCATTGGCAACGAAATGCGACATGGGCCGCGCCGGAGCGGTCAGTCGACGCGGCGGAGTTCCACGACCGGGATGACCCGATCCGTCTTCGTCTCGTACTCGGCGAAGCCAGGGTTGCTGGCGGCGACCTCGGCGTAGATCTCGTCGCGCTCGGCCCGGGGCAGCACCGCGGCGGTGGCGTCGTAGGTGACGATTCCGTTGTCGGTCGCCAGCTCGACGAAGACCTCGGGTGTGGCGAGGATGTTGTGGAACCACGCCGGGTTCTCATCCCGCCCCGCGTACGACGCGATCACGTAGACCGAGCCGAAGGGGTTGGGGCGCTCGACGGCCAGCACCGGGGTGGTGCGCTTCAGCCCGCTCTTCGCGCCCGTGGTGGTGAGCAGCAGCAGATGGCCGTTGCCGAACCGGCCGACACGGCCCTCGTTGGCACGGAATTCCTCGATGATCTTGTCGTTCCAGTCGCTCATTGTGACCTCCTGGCTCGATGCTACTGCGCCGCGACCGCGCGACCGACGGTGCGCCCGGTGAACAGGCAGCCACCGAGGAACGTGCCCTCCAGCGAGCGATAGCCGTGGATGCCGCCGCCGCCGAACCCGCTCGCCTCGCCGGCCGCGTACAGGCCCGGCACCGGCGCTCCGTCCGCGCCGAGCGCCCGCCCCGAGAGGTCGGTCTGGATGCCGCCGAGGCTCTTGCGCGTGACCACGTGCAGCTTCACCGCGATGAGCGGTCCGGCCTTCCCGTCGAGGATGCGGTGCGGCGACGCCACCCGGATCAGCTTGTCGCCGCGGTAGTGCCGCGCCTGCCGGATCGCGTTGACCTGCGAGTCCTTCGTGAAGTCGTTGGCGAGCTCGCGGTCCCGGGCGACGATCTCGTCGCGCACCCGCTCGACGTCGAGGGGCGCTTCGGGGGAGAGGCGTTGCATGCCGGCGAGGAGCTCGTCGAGGGTGTCCGCGACCACGAAGTCCGCGCCCTTCTGCTTGAACGCCTCGACGGGGCCGGGCGCGCCGGGCCCGATCCGCTTGGCCAGCAGGCGGTAGTCCTTGTTCGTGAGGTCCGGGTTCTGCTCGCTGCCGGAGAGGGCGAACTCCTTCTCGATGATCTTCTGCGTGAGCACGAACCACGAGTGGTCGTACCCGGTGGTGCGCAGGTGCTCGAGCGTGCCGAGCGTGTCGAAGCCCGGGAACAGCGGCACGGGCAGGCGTTTGCCGGTGGCATCCAGCCAGATCGACGACGGGCCGGGCAGGATGCGGATGCCGTGCCTCGCCCACACGGGAGCCCAGTTCTCGATGCCCTCCACGTAGTGCCACATGCGGTCGCCGTTGACCAGCCGAGCGCCGCCGGACTCGGCGATCGCGAGCATCCGCCCATCGACGTGTGCCGGAACTCCCGAGAGCATGTGCTCCGGCGGCGTGCCGAGCCGCGCGGGCCACTGGGCGCGCACGAGCTCGTGATTGCCGCCGATGCCTCCGCTGGTCACGATGACCGCCGGCGCGCGGACCTCGAAGTCGCCCGCCACGTCGCGATTGCTCGGCGCGCCGCGCTCGGCGGAATCGGGCGCGAGCACTGCCCCGCGCGCTCCGACGACCGCCCCCGCCTCGACGATGAGCTCGTCGACGCGGTGCCGGAACGACAGCGTGACCAGCCCTTTTTCCACGCCCGCTCGTACCCGGCGCACGAACGGCGCGAGCACCCCGGGGCCGGTGCCCCACGTGATGTGGAAGCGCGGCACCGAGTTGCCGTTGCCGTTGGCGGTGTATCCGCCCCGCTCCGCCCAGCCGACGATGGGGAAGAACCGCACGCCCTGCTCGCGAAGCCAGGCGCGCTTCTCGCCGGCGGCGAACTCGAGGTACGCGTCGGCCCACCTGCGGCCCCACTCGTCCTCGGGGCGGTCGAAGCCGGCGCTGCCGAACCAGTCCTGGCGGGCGAGTTCGAGGCTGTCCTTGACGCCCATGCGCCGCTGCTCGGCCGAGTCGATGAGGAAGAGGCCGCCGAACGACCACCAGGCCTGGCCGCCGAAGGATGCCTCCGGCTCCTGCTCCAGGATCGTCACCCGCTTGCCGGCATCCGCCAGCTCTGCTGCGGCGACCAGGCCGGCGAGGCCGGCCCCGATCACGATGGCGTCGGGTTCTTCGCGAGACGTCGGTGTCATGGGTGCAACGCTATCGGGCCCGACGCGCTATTCGTCGAACGTGTTGACCATCGCGTGGGCGGCGCGCTCCAGGTAGCTCCAGAGCGTGGCGTCGTCGAGCGGCGAGAGCCCCAGCGAGTCGACGGCCGCGCGCATGTGCAGCAGCCAGCGGTCGCGTGCGTCGGGGTTGACCTTGAATGGCTGGTGTCGCATCCGCAGCCGCGGGTGGCCGCGCTGCTCGGAGTAGGTGCCGGGGCCGCCCCAGTACTGCTCGAGGAAGCCGGTGAGCCGCTGGATGGCACCCTCCAGGTCCTCCTCCGGGTACATGGGACGCAGCACCGGATCCGCCGCGACGCCGACATAGAACTCGCGCACGAGCCGCTCGAACGTCGGCCGCCCGCCGATCTTCACCCAGAAGTTGCCGCCGGCGGCCTCTCCTCCCTCGCTCATCCGCAGGGTTATCGGGTCGTTCACGACTTGCGCCCCCTCGGCGGCTTCGGATCGGCCGTGCTCGCGATCGGGTTCGGCGACGTGCGCGGCGGTCGCGCGCCCTTCACGCTCGCGGCGCCCTCGAACCCGCTGAGGATCACGCTGTTGAGGGTCGGAAGCTTCACGTTCATGGCGTCGAGGGCGCTCTTCAGCCGGGCGCGCAGTTCGCGGGCCACGTCATCCTTGGCGCCGGCGCGGGTCTTCACGACGAGGCGGATCACGATCGCGTCGCCCGAGATCGATTCGATGCCCCAGATCTGCGGCTTCTCGAGGATGAGCGCCTGCCACTTCGGGTTCGACGCGAGCTCGATCGCCACGGCCAGCATCCGTTCCTGCACCGCGTCGACGTCCGCGTCGTACGGCACGGCGAGGTCGATGATCACGCGCGACCAGCCGAGCGACATGTT